>CAXBNB010000046.1:0-12898 GCA_963976505.1 uncultured Reichenbachiellaceae bacterium | reverse complement strand
ACAGACAAAAAGACTCCCCATTTTCTGGATTTTCATAAAGACGATTGGTTTGCCGAGGTAAGCACCACTTTTACTTATAATGGAAAAGAAATCCAGGGACTGCTCTATATGAAATTGCAACAACAAGGATTGGGTTATGAGTGGATCATTGAAGATGTGGCTTTTGATCAATTTCAAAAATGGTTTGACAAGGACACTACCGAAACGAAAAAATTCATGCATCCTATGAGTCATGAGCTAGATTTCATGACCTTAAGAAAAGCCTTTCTAAAAAACAACCATGCTGAACAGTTTACAGCGAGAGAATACACACCGGATTTTCTTACCATTTTTCTCTATGAAATGAATCAGGGAAACATGAAGTTTGTATCGGTAAAGGATGTAAGGTTTCACTTTTTCTCTGTTGATGGCTATTACTTTTCCTTGTACAATTTTAACCGACCGGGATACAACTCAGGCTGGCTGATTTCTGGTCTGGTGCCATTGGCAAATGAGGATCAAAAAAAGCAAATGAAGGACTACATTTACGACAAAAATTAAAATGATTCGATCTTTATTTTTACTGGTTCTGATGCTCCCTGCTATTGCAGGTAATGCTCAAACTGAACCCGACACCACCAGGTACTATGACGAAGTGAGAAGCTTGGTGAGTTTCTATGAATACATGCTCAACTCAGTGGGATCAGCCAAAAGCTCCACCAGAGACAAGGAAGTAATCATTACGGAGAGCTACAAAAAAATCTTCATCAATGAAGAAGTTCAGGTCGAAGATGACCTTGTGCTGGATCGAAAGGTCATTACCAATAAGGATGTTCCTGCCTACCTGCGAGATGTTGATTTCTTTTTCAAGGAGATTCAATTTGACTTTGAAAACATTGAAATCAAGAAAATGAAAATGGGCGACAACTCGTTTTACTTTTTAGCATCATTTGAAAATTCGGTGAACGGTACCACTATCGATGATGAAACTCATTCAAGCATTAAAAAACGGTTTATAGAGATCAATCTTAACGAAGAAAACGGTGATCTAAAGATTGCAAGCGTTTACAGCACAAAAGTGAGTAGAGAAAAGGAATTGCAGCTTTGGTGGGAAACCCTGTCGTATGCCTGGATCACACAATTCAAAAAGTATGTGCCATTTGACAGTATTTCTAATCCGACATTACTCGAAATCGCATCAATAGACAGCCTAGACTTGTCAGGCAATCAATTTATTCTAGACTTAGAACCACTTACTGCACTCAGAGAACTTAAGTCATTGAATATCAGCCATACTAAGATTGTGGAAATTAGCCCTTTGCGTTATGCCAAAAACCTTCGCAAACTAAAAGCATCAGGTACACCCATTGAAGACATCACTGCACTACAGTATTTTGAGAATTTAACTTATTTGGATTTATCGCAAACGGAGCTTTTGGATATATCCATCCTTGAACGACTGAAAAAGTTGACGTTTCTTGATTTGTCTCATACCAAAATCTTTACTTTCCAATCGCTGAAGCCTTTGAGTAATTTGGTGGAAGTCAATTTAACCAACACTGCTTTTTCTGATCCCATCCTCCTATCAGCGAATACTTCCTTAAAAATCGTGAATCTGTCAAGGACATCCATTAGTCAACTGAGTGCATTCAAAACACTGCAGTCGGTTACCCAACTGGATATTTCTGAAACTGGAGTCACTGCGCTCAATGGATTAGAAAATCATCCGAAACTGGAGATATTGACCATCAATAGAACATCGGTTGGTAATTTGGATCCTTTGCTGAATGCGCCCAACCTGAAAAAGGTCTTTTCTGATTTGACTGGCATCACCGAGCAAATGGCCTCTGTGTTTATGGCAAAAAGAAACCGCACCATAGTGGTGACCAATAGCGAACAGGTAATGGAATGGTGGAAAACACTCTCTACCAATTGGAAAATGCTTTTTAGGGTCATAATGAACGAAGAAAATCCTGAGAAAGAAGACATTGTAAAATTGATGAACCTAGACTCTTTGGATGTATCAGGAAAAAACCTGTATGAACTTGGCCCACTAAAGAAATTTCAGCGACTGAGGTACCTTGATGTAAGTAAAAACCTATTTACCAGTTTTGAATTCACGGAAAAAATGGTGGATTTGGAAGTACTCAAAGGCGCTGATCTGCCTGTTGAAAGCACAAATGGATTGGAAAAAAATCCAAAACTCAGGTTGCTGATGCTTAACAGAACACTATTGAAAGACATTCAATCCCTAGCCTATTTGAATAAACTTGAAACATTGAATGTTGATGAGACCAAACTAACTGAGGAACAGGTTGTCAACTACCTGAAATCAAACCCTAAAACAGTTGCCATTTATCAATCTGAAAGATTGATAAATTGGTGGAACAACCTTGCCAAAGACTGGAAGTACGCGTTTAACATCAACAATCCTGATGCTTATCATTTGCATCAGCTTATAGAACAAAAGGAAGTGGCCATCTCTAACCCATCCATTTCCTCACTCACTCCTTTAAACGTGTTTATCAACTTGGAAAAAGTCACCCTCGATAGGGTGAAAATATCCAACCTGAAAGAATTGTACAACACACAAACGAACCTTCGACAACTTAGTTTTACCAATGGCCCACTGCAAACATTAGACGGTATCGGGCAATTGAGTCAGTTGGAGTCACTGAACATATCCAACACAGCCATAGATGACCTCAGAGAGTTGGATCAACTGCATGCATTAAGAAACCTAAACTGCTCTGGAACAGGCATTAAAAACCTAAAAGGTATTTCAGAACTTTACGATCTGGAAAACCTGAACGTGAGCAACACAGACATAAGAAAATTAGACAGGTTGTATAAAATAAAGGAGCTAAGAACATTGACCTGTAACAACACCAAGTTAAGAGATAAAAGGGTTATAGAATTTAAATTGCTGTTCCCCGAATGTGAGGTGACTTTTTATTGAATATCTGCGATCAACGCATTCACTAAAATTTCATGCTTCTCATCGTAAAATAATGTGGGAGCCATGAGTTTTTTGATGGCTCCATTGAGGTTGGTGAAATTGGACTGTGGCAGGTGTACAGGAATTTTATACAACCGCTCGTCCTTCTTATCAAATGGACAGGTAACCTTCGATTGATGCAGGTAAGGAATAAGTGAAGTACTGCAATGCAAGCCGATACGTTCTACCTCATATTCCTCAAACAGCTCTTCTAATGTGGTATTTATATTTTCAAAAAAGTCAATGGTAGAAGCAAGTCGAACCCTTGATCCAGCTCTTGATTTTCCCTTTTTATTCAAATACTTCACTTGACTAAACCCCTGCTTTTTTCGAGTCATGTAAGAAGAAAAGGTAGTATGGTAAACATTGTGTTTGCCTTCCATGACACATATCGCTGCATTGCCAGATTCGATACTGAGGTACAAAACCAGCGCTTCGTCATCAGTTACTGTCACGTTTTGATCCAATGACAAATGCAGTGGTAAACGTATGTAGCCTAAGGTGTTATATTCTTCATCTTCTATTACTGCAACATGCTTTTTGAAGTTGTAATGATGATTTGGAAAGTGCTTCTTCACTTCTGTGAAGAGTAAATCTAAGGGCACGTCAAACAGATTTACTTTTTTTTCAAGCATTGGTTTTTATAACTATGGTTAATTGTTGCCATGCAGTATAAGCAACAATACTGAAACATTGAAAGTAAAGGGCTCAATTTACATGACGGTCATAATCCATACTTTGACTTAATGTCCTGACTATGAAAACACCAGATTTCCCTTGCACATAGAAAATCATGTGCGATTTATAAACGAAGCGTTTCAAAGAGGGAAATAATTCAGAAGCATCACGACCAATATTTGAATTGTCTGCCAATATTTGAAAGAGATAATGGAGACCTTGTACATAATTTTTGGCTTGAGTTTAACCAAAATTCTTTATACCATATTCATAAATCTCTGTAATATCAATTTTACATTCCTCTGACAGTCTATAAACGCCCATCCGCTTTCATTCGATCTTCCACTTCTTTCATGATTTCAGGAATTGCATCATCAGTGACCCCACTGTCCAGCCCTTTTTGAATGGCTGATTTTAATGTTAAAAAGCGGCTATTTCGAGACTGGTCAAGACGAACCAAGTGACGTAAATATTCACTATCGTTTGTGAACTCTCCTGCAGCAATTTGTGCTTTAATCCACTTATCCTGTTTTTCTGTAAAAGTCACTGTTTTTCTAATCGTACTCATAAGTATAGTTATTAGATACAATCATCATACTATTGGTGCAATTTAACTGATTTTCAATCTGAAAACAATTCCTTTTATTTGCCACTCATTATTTTAAATTGAGCATAGAAAATCATGAAAACAGAATAAGTTCCTCAATCCTCAGTAACCTTACTCCCCCACCAATTGTTTTTAGGATCAAAATCAGCACTTAGGAATCTTAAACGCTCTGCTTCTTTAGCCGGAAACGTTTTGCTGACCAAGTGTTCCTTTCTTTTTTGAGCCAGTGCTTCATTGTATTCAGTATCTGCCGAGGGATAGTTCGCATTCATTTCTTTCAGCCAATTGAGCAATTGTGTCCGCATATCGCTCACCTTTTGTGGTTGTGAGGAAGCCAAGTCATTTCGCTCATTGAGGTCTTTTGCTATGTTGTACAATTCATCATTGTCGTCTTCCCAGTAGTGGATCAGTTTCCAGTCTCCTTTTCTGATGATTGAAGAAGGATTGCCTCCCTGATTGCCATAGTGTGGATAATGCCAATACATAGGTCTTTCTTCTATGCTTTCACCTTTAAGCAAAGGCACAAGGCTTACTCCATCTATGTGGTTTTCGGGACGAAGTTTGGCACCTACTAAATCCAATATGGTTGGATAGAGGTCCGTAGCTATGACAGGTGCATTATTCTTTGTTCCTGCATTGTTCAACCACGGAACCTTCACAAAAAACGGTTCTCTGATCCCTCCTTCCCATTGGTAACCTTTGCCACCACGAAGGGGCAAATTAGAAGTAGAAAATGCATCTCCGGAGGCTACTCCCCCATTGTCAGATGTAAAAATCACAATGGTGTTTTCTGCCAATCCAAGTTCATCCAAAGCTTTCGTAACAATACCAATCGCATCATCCATAGACTCCACCAGCCCGGCATATACGGGATTGTCCTGTTTTGTCCTGATGGGCAATACACGCTCCATTTCAAAGCCGTTCTCTGCTATGCCTAGTTTTACAGCCTTATTTCTATACTTGGTCCACTTCTCTTCAGTAGTTTGGATTGGGCCATGAACTGCATAAAATGAAAGAAAGGCAAAAAAGCTGGAATCCTTATTTTGCGTGATAAACTTGACTGTTTCATTGGCCAGTCTTTCAGAAAGGTTTTCACCCATCTCATTGTCTTCCAATTTAGGATTTTTGAAAGGAGCAAAATATCCTCCGGGAGGGCTTCCTCTATGATGTCCCCCTTTGTTCACATCAAACCCATGGTCTTCAGGAAAAGACCCCTTGTCTCCAATGTGCCATTTACCTGCAAAAAAAGTCTTATATCCTTCTTGTTTCAAAGCCTCGGGCAATGTGACATAGTCAAGCGCCAAGCTATGGTTGTATTCCGCTGGCAGCAACTTATCCTGCCGATTGAATTTGCGCCAATCTTCACCTGATGCTGCACCAATCCAATCGGTAATGCCATGTCTGGCGGTAAACATGCCTGTCATAATACTTGCCCTGGAAGGACTACATACCCTACAAGCAGCATATCCTTGTGTGAAAATAGTGCCTTCATTCGCAATACGGTCTAGGTTGGGTGTTTCGTAATACTTGCTGCCCATCACACTTAAATCAGCATATCCGAAATCGTCGGCCAAAATAAATACCACATTGGGTTTCCGTTTTGTTTCTTCTGTTTTCGGATTGCTACAACCTCCAAAAAGCACCATGGATGAAAAGCAAAAAACACTGAATTTTAAAATCTTCATATAGCAAAAAGGACTTAGTTTCATAAAAAATATTTGGCCAATAGTTCCCCTACAAAGAAGGCCAAAAATGCCGCGATACCTCCTAAAAGAACTGTTTGAATCACACTTTTAAACTTATTGGTATGGGTGACACTTCCCCTCATATAACCTACTATCATTAGCGCAACTCCAGTACCCAAGCAAGAAATAGGAAATAAAGAGGCTGCATCAAACTCCACAAATATGGCAACAACATACACCAAGAGTGGAATGATGCCGATCACATTGAAAGACAAAAACGTAGCAAAAGCTGTTTTAAAAGGCGCCCTGCTGTCTTTGGTCATTTCCAATTCTTCTTTCATCATGGTGTCCACCCACACATCGTCATTGGAAGTGATGACTTCTACTACCTGATCAAGCAACTTCCCTTTAAAACCCTTCTTTTCATAAATCTCACGGATTTCTTCAACCTCTTTCTCACGAAGGTTCTTTATTTCCCAGTATTCAATTTTGACATGTTTGTTGTAATTGTCTCGCTCGGATTTGACCGCAAAATAATTGCCAACCGACATGGAGAATCCATCGGCAATCAAATTGGCAAAGCCAAAAATCAATACCCAATGAATGGCCGCTTCAGCACCTGCCGCTCCTGCTACCACAGCAAATGTGGTGATGGCACCATCTATACCTCCGTAAACGAACTCACTGATATAAGCTTTATCAAAAAACAAAAAGTTTTCACCCTCGTGGAGTTTGTCTTCATTCATACTGGTAAATATAAACTAAACTGAAGCACAATTTCCATGGAGTGATCAATCAGCAGTAGCGTAATCGGCGAGCAATCTTTTGGTAAGGCTCTTAAATCTTAAAAAGTGTAGGATGGCCCCAACCGTTAGCCCTGTGAGCAGTCCAAGCCATATACCTTGAGCCCCCAAGTTCATTTTGATACCAAGGATATATCCCATAGGTATGGAGATCACCCAGAAAGCCAACAACGTAACAAAGGTCGGTATTTTCACATCGGACAGTCCACGAAGTACGCCCAGTCCTACAGCCTGCACGCCATCGGATACCTGAAAAAATGCAGCGATGACTAATAAACTGGCGGTGAATGTTATTACTTCAGAATCTGCTATGTATAGAGCTGGTAAAATATCTTTTCCTGAAATAAACAGGATGGCACAAACTCCCATAAATACAGCAGCCATAATGAAACACGTAAAACCTGCTTTTCTTAAGGTTAGAATGTCTTTTCTACCTAACTGATTGGCTATGCGAATGGTGGCAGCCGCTGCTATTCCTGTGGACATCATATAAGTGATAGCCGACAAATTCAGCGCAATTTGGTGGGCAGCAAGGGGTATTGCTCCTGTCCAACCAATCATAATGGCGGCAGCACTGAATGCCCCTACTTCAAAGATGTATTGCAATCCGGATGGTAACCCAATTCTGAGTATATCTCTAAACCTACTCGTGTTTATTTTAATGTATTTGAAATGGTCTTGGTATTGTGCAAATCTCTTGTGGAACATGACATAAGCCCCCATGGCTATAGCCATCAACACCCTAGAAATCAAAGTAGCATATCCGGCACCCAACAGTCCCATCGGTTCAAATCCCAATTTTCCAAATATCAAAACATAATTCAACCCGACATTTAGAATATTGCCAGAAACTGAAATGTACATCGCTTGTTTGGTAAACGACAATCCTTCTGTAAACTGTCGGTAGCTTTGAAAAACCATCAAAGGAACAATCGTAAAGGCCATAATGTGTAAATACGGAATGGCTCCCACAAGTACTTCCGGATCCTGTCCTAAATACTCCAATGATAGTGCTCCTCCAAAAGTCACCAACATCAACAACAGTCCCACAATGAAATTTAAGATGCCTCCATGCTTCAATATGGATGCACTTTTTTCTTTATCGTTTTCTCCATCTGCCTGAGCCACCAATGGAGTCATCCCATAAGAAACGCCTATACCAAAAAGCATGATGACACTAAAAATGCTGAGAGCTAAAGACACAGATGCCAAGGGTATTGCACCCAACCTTCCCACCATCACACTGTCGGAAACACTCACCAATATGTGTCCCATCTGACTCATCATGACTGGAAATGCCAAGGTGAAATTTTTATGAAAATGTTCTTTGTACGTCATTTGAAGAGTAATAGATTAATCGGCATTCAGCAAAAGTTGAACTTTGAGCAGTCCCGCGATGCTCAGGCTGTCTGTTATTTCGCCATTCATCACCATCCGTACGGCTTCAGTAAATGGAAGTTTCCTGATTTCTAAAACTTCAGTTTCCTCAAATTCAGTTTCTTCTTGCGTAAGACCCTTTGCCAGAAAAATATACCCTTCTTCGTCAGTGACAGAATTGGAGGTATGGATACGCATTATGTTTTCCCATTTTGTAGCTACAAGACCTGTCTCTTCTTTCAATTCTCTTTTAGCTGAGTCCAAAACATCATCACTTAAAGGACCGCCTCCCATGGGAATTTCCCATGAATACTCATCGAGAGTGTATCGGTATTGTCCTACCAACCAGGTATTTCCTTCCCCATCTATCGGTATGATACCTATGGCTTTGTTTTTAAAGTGAACTTTACCATAAATCCCAGGGTTGCCTGATGGGTTGATTACCTGGTGTTCTGAAACATTGATCCAAGCATTATCATACTGTTCTTTTTCAGATACTTTTTTCCAAGGATTTTGTGTCATAACTTCTATTAAAAGAAAATGAATTGGCTGCTTTGGTCATGTGACCAAAGCAGCCAATTCACTTATGGTGATACTGTTTTGTTGACTATTGAGCGTCAAAAACGCAGCACCAAAATTAATCTTTTTGTTTGAAGTACTAGTGCTTTTTTATGGTCACTTTGGCCAATGCAGCTGACTTAGATAATTTTCCTGAATCGTATTCAGAAAGAACCGACTGTTTGACCGAAACATCAATTTTTTCTGGCATGTCACATCCTTTGCATTCGGTTAGTTTTACTTGGAAAAGCACAGTCTCATTGGGATTGAGACTTTTAATGGTCCTACCATAGTCAAGAATGTTTTCTTTTAACCCCTGCTCGAATTTGGGGTATAGTTCTTGAACTTTATTATTGCGATCTTCAAAAGACAGGTCATGCAATTTTAGTGTTGGCATAGAGTATTTACCATTATGCTCTTTGGAAGAGTACATTTTCATATTGTAAATGACTCCAAAGTTTCCAAGTTTCTCATAGTCGATACCTTTGGAGATATAGTAGGTCTCAGCTAAATCATACTCATAGATGCGTTCCAAAATGGTAGAGAAAAGTTCTAGGTCTTTGAAAGAGCCCTTTGTGTCATTTGATGTTGCTATTTTAATTTTGTTTGTGAGCTGTTCTCTGGATATTTTCTCCTTTTTATAGTCCTCCAAATCTCCTTTCGTAACCTCTGCTGTAAGTTTTCCATTGTAATAAGACCTCCCAAATTGTCGTCTGCCTCCTCTACCTGAAGTGACCATTATCTTCTGATCAGATTTTAACTGTCCGATCAAGCTGGCATAGTCAACCAGAAAATCAATCATCAACTGTCTAAAATTAGCACTATCAATTTTGCCTACATTCATGGAATTACCTCTTAAAGTAATGGTGCGGTTTATAGGGTGATCTCTGATCACATGCACTTCTATATCTTCATCGATCTCCATATCCACATCAATTTCAATATCTTCTAAATCTTCTGGTTCTTCATCCTCTTCACGATCCCTTCTTCCGTCCTTTCTATTATTCCGTCTTGCTTCTCTTTCAGCTTCTTTTGCCATGGCTTGTGCCTCTTTAGCCATCTCTTCGGCTTCACGGTGTATTTCTTCCAATTCCTTTTGTTCTTCCACTATCATTTTCTGATTCTCAGCCATCTTTCTTTGATTTTCCCTGGCCATTCTCTCAGCATCTCTGGCTATAATGATTGCTTTTTTCTGTATATTTTTAGTGTCAACTACAAATGAATCATTCATATTGAAGTCAAAATCAAAACTTTTCACAAATGAACCATCTTCACCCCAATGTTCGAATACACGATAAGGGCTGGCAGATCCAGAAACATTAAAGATTACTCCGTAATCAGCTACATACATGCCACTTGGTTCTGATACCAAATCATAGATGACATCTTTATCTTGTTTCATCATCGACATCAGAATATCTTCAGCAATCTCAATGTCTTTATTCATTTTTTTCTGATCTATGCCTTGTGCTAAAGCAGCATAACCTGAAAGTACTATCAAAGTGACAATTGCCACTAGTTTCTTTAATTTTTTCATCATTTATTTATTTTGAGTATTTACCATGTCTATCAAATTCGCTAACACCACTTCCGTCTCATATTGCTTCAAGTCATTGGTGCTTTTATATTCAAGCAGTCCGGTTTTAATTACCTCTAAGTCATTCTTTCTCTGAGTATTATAAAATTTAGTAAAGTCGGTCATTACTGTGTTGAGGTATTCTTGTTGCTGCTCAGATGAGACCTTGAAATAATCCGCAATCATTTGTTGATTGTCTTTAGTTGATGACTGAATGTATCGCTTCATCAGGGTCATAGACTCCTCTGTATTGGCCGTGAGATATGCTGCTATTGAAGACATATTTTCCTCTTTTGAAGCCTCAATATCAGATGACAGTTTGGACTCTAAAGCAGTTAATTTTTCGTCGTGATTCTGATTATATTCGGTCAAAACTTCTTGCAGAATATCTCTCACTTCTTCTTTACTTACTCCGGTAGATTGATCGGTGTTTTTGAAACCCAACATTATTCCGTCTGAGTTTTTCGATACATGAAATCCAGTGACATAAGCAGAAATCAAAAGAAGTAATAAACCTGCTGCGATTGACGACACCCACTTAAAGACATCTGTATGAAAAAAAGTCAGATCCTTTTTTTCTTCATTTTCGAAAACAAAAGTGGGAACATCCACTTCCTTGTCTTCTAACTTCCCCATAAATCCCATCACTTGAGAAATCTCTTCAATTTCCTGTTGCAACTTTTCATCTTTTGAAATGGCTTCTTGCATTTTCTGCATCTCTTCTACCGACAAATTGCCATAGAGGTAATCCATTATTTTCGATTCATCAACTTTAAATTCCATAATTGACAGACTCTTTATACACTCTTTCTTTTTCTATTATTTTTTTCAAATTCGAAAATCCATAGTACAATCTGGATTTTACTGTGTTTTCAGAAATCCCTATAATTTCTGCTATTTCCCTAAACTTCAATCCTTCGTATTCCTTCATGATCAAAACCTCCCTTTGTTCTTCATTCAATTTTTCTATTGAATTGAGTACCAACTCAGAAATCTGACGTTGCATGTACAGCGTATCAGGCCCAGAATTCTCCGTATCAGGGATATTCATAATGACATGATCTTGTTTGTCATTATTGACTATTACCAACTTTGATCGGGTATTTGCCTTTCTTTCTTCATCCCTACAGAAATTCAAGACTATTTTGTACAGCCATGGTTTGAACTTCTCAATCTCCTGCAGGCTTGGAAGACTTTTAAAAAGGCTTATAAATGTTCTTTGAGTCGCTTCAGTAGCCAGGTCATGGTCGTTGAAGTATTTATAAGAAAAATTATAAATACGCTTGTACCATAAACTTACCAGCTTATTAAAAGCCCGCTTATCCCCTGCTTGGGCATCTCTAATTATCTTTTCAGAATGATTCATTGCTATGTCCAGCAAGGTAGCCGAATTCATTTTTTTAGTTTGTATTTTGGCAAACATTCCCCAACTGTTAATAACAAGTAGTAAAAATCCAGTTCACACTTTGATTATTTTATTTCCTAATACCTAATAGATGCATGGGCTTAATAAAAAGTTCTACTTATTTCAAAAAAAAGTAAAATTGTCTGAAAATGATTATCAGATATATTGAAACCAGCCCTTGGTAGAACAAGGTATATTCAGTTTATTTGCGGACGTTCTTACTTTTAATTAGTTACTTATCAAGAAAGGTGGAGGGATTTGGCCCTGAGAAACCTTAGCAACCCTCATCATTAGTATTTGAGCAGGTGCTACTTCCAATCCTTCTAAGAACAGGGATAGATGAGTTGAAATGGATTTGACCCTTTATCAAAAGAATATATCCCTTTTAGCTCTGCTGGAAGGGATTTTTTATTTAAGTTGAATTGGTGTTAATAAGGTTTAAATAGTGTGAAAATGAAAAGAATTAATCTGGGTGTATTTGGTTTTGGCTGTGTTGGTACTGGCCTGTGGTATGTATTGCAAGAAACCAACAATGAATACACCAACATCAAAAAGATATGCATTAAAAATGCCAACAAGAAAAGGAATATCGATCAGAGCTATTTCACTACAGACAAGCACGAGCTTTTAGATGACCCTGATATTGATGTCATCGTAGAATTGATAGATGATGCAGATGCAGCATTTGACATTGTGAAAGAAGCAATGGAAAAGGGTAAATCCGTAATTTCTGCTAACAAAAAAATGATCTCTGAAAATTTACAGACATTGATTGATTTGCAGAAAAAACACAATGTACCATTTCTTTACGAAGGATCATCTTGCGCCAGTATTCCTATCATTAGAAACTTGGAAGAGTATTATGACAATGACATGCTCACTTCAGTATCCGGTATTTTTAATGGATCCACAAACTACATACTATCCAAAATGATAGATGAAGGACTGGATTATAATGTCGTACTCAAAGAAGCACAAGACATAGGATATGCGGAAACCGATCCAAGTCTAGATGTGGAAGGTGTTGACGCCAAACACAAGTTGGTCATTATTATTTTTCATGCCTTTGGACTCATTTCAAAACCAGAAGATGTCTTCAGTTATGGCATTACCCGAATCAATCCTTTTGACATAAAATTTGCCCAAAATCATGGATTGAACATTAAGCTAATTGCAAAATGCAAGAAAATTGGCGACCATATTGAAGCATATGTTATACCTTCTTTTGTAGA
>CAXBNB010000045.1:0-12961 GCA_963976505.1 uncultured Reichenbachiellaceae bacterium | reverse complement strand
AGAAATGGCTAAATCTCCCTTTTCCTTACTTACATTGTAATAACTATTTTCTTTCAAAACTTGATCCGTTGACTCCACAGGCCATATCATATTCCCAAGAAGTATGGATTCAATCAAGTGAAAATCAAGATTAAAATTGAATTTTTCTGTCAAATCTTTAAACTGAAGAATGGTATATTCTTTATGGATTTTGTCAATCAGTATAATAGAATCTTGAGTAATGAGTCCTCTTGCAGCTTCTATTCCTAAACCGGGAGTCAGCGAAAACCAAATCAGACTGTCTTTCTTGATTCGTATATGAGCAGTGGCCTTCAGGTCCTCTGTACCACTTTTATATTTGATCTTCGTTCTCAATGTGAGGTCATCAAACTCAAGATTTTTAATTTTAAGTTTGTTCGGGTTCGGATTGAAAAATGTAAACTGCTTGCTACAAGAAGCGAAAAGCAACAAGATAACAATGGGTAAGGCTAACTTATTCATATAGTTGTTTGTCGGCTATTTTCTTATTTAGATTTTCTTTGTCATCTGTTAAATCACGTGCTTTTTCCCATTGTATGATGGCCTCACTCACTTCCCCCAGCTGAAATAAAACATCACCATAGTGTTCTATTATGGTGGCATTATTTTCTATTTTGGCCGCTTTCTCTAAAAACACTCGGGCTTCTTTATACTTCTTCCTGATATACAAAACCCAACCATGTGTATCCAGATAAGTAGGGCTGCCTTCTCTAATAGTAATAAGTTTTGAAGACATGCTTTCAGCAATATCTAGCCTTTCTTTTCTTAAAGATAAGAAATAACTGTAATTATTTAGCACGTGATCGTTTTCTGGGTTCAACTTTAACGCTTCGTCATAAGCCAAATCCGAATTTTTATGGTCACCAATACTGTTGTAAGCATCTCCAAGCTGGCCGTTCATCACGCTACTCAACTGCTTGTTGCTAGAGGTATAGGTTCTACCCATTTTAAACAACTCTATAGCTTCCTTATAATCTTTGACAAGCATCTGAGCGGTACCAGCAAAGTAATAAAGAACACCCTGATTTGGAAAATATTCCAAAGCCTTATCCGAATGTTGGATAGCACTCTTATACTCCTGCAAGTCCAATTCTATGCTTATTACATTTTGCCACACATTGAAGTTGGATGAGTTAATTTCTATGGCCTTGAGGTAGTTTTCCCTAGCTAGTTCTTTACGCCCAGTATTCAAATACAAATCACCGGCAACAACATACCCCTGAAAAGAATCCGGATGTGTAGTCACCAAGCCTTTTGTCAACCCAATCAGAGGCTCCACTAGTTCTTCATTTGGTAACATCGAAATGTATCCCGATAAAGTAGATATTTTGGCATTTATATCCATAGAAGGGCTCATAAAAGCTGATTTAAGTACGACTATTGCTTCTTTTACATTTCCTGCTTTGCGGTAGATCTCTGCCAACTGTACTCCTATCACAGGATCATCACCATACTCTTTTACATAATCCTCCAGGTAGGTTTTGGCCTCTTCTGACCTGTCGTTTGAAATCAGCATTTTTGCCAAGGATGCCACATAAAGCGACTTTCCTGGATTATTTTGAATCAACTCTTCTCCTTCTAAAATAGCCAAGTCCAACTTATTTTGCCTTAAATAAATCTTTTGCTTTTGAAAGATTATTTCTTCCATTGAACCAAAATACTTCTGTGCTCTTGTATATGTTTCCAGTGCATGGTCATACTTTTTTTGATACAATTGCAAGGCAGCCAAATCAAACAAATAATTTTCACTGTTTTCAACATTTTCAATAAGATCGAAATAGGTTGCAGCTGCCATTTCCAAATCAGCCAAATTGGTATATATATTGGCTAGAAGGATGTAGTAGTATTTATTTTTTGGACTAAGCTGTTTGGCTCTTACTGCAAATGGTAGGGCTTCAGTATTTTCTTCCTTTTCACTTAGTATTTGTGCCTTTTTGTAATTTGCGGCGGCATTGTCAGGAGCACTCTCTAATACTTTGTCAAAATACTCAGAGGACTTTTCATAGTCCTTTAGCAAAAAATATTTTTCCGCTTCAATGAAGTTATTGTCTATCTCAACCAATTGGTCTTCATTTTTCTCTGCTTTTTTATCAACAGTTGGCTTTTTATCTCCCCTTTTTCTTTTTTGCCCGATGAGGGGAGAAAAAGTAAATGATAAAACAATTAAAACTGCCCAAAATTGTCCGTGAAACCTGCTCTTGTATAACTTCTTAAGATTCATCCCTTCCTTATAAAACTGACCCGTAAAGGTAATAAAATGACTGTACTATGTGTCAACAAATACCCCTGATGCATGAGGTTAACGTAATTTAGTTGAGAAATATACAATATGATGAAAAATGTCGGAGGGAATTTGACTAAGGCAGCTTTATTCCAAGAATTTTTCGTCCTTTCAAATTGCTCCTTTCCGAAAGGTAAATGATTGCTAAAAAGAGTACAACAAAGATGTTTCTAACTACTATATTGAGAAATAAAGAATCAAAATCTATGTTGTAAGAAATATAGCCCATTATAGACGCTAGTGACAAATAATAGATAGCACTGGTCACCTTGTAAGGAATTGGGTAGTGCTTCTGCCCTAAACTGTAACTCAACACAGCCATAAAAAAATAAGTAACCAAAGTGGTTAGTGCGCTACCTAAATAACCCAAAATTGGAATAAAAAGAAAATTGGCAATAACTGTGATTACAGCTCCCAATCCGGTAATCATTGCCCCATACTTGGTTTTGTCAGTTACCTTGAACCACACGGATAAGTTATAATAAATGCCTAAAAACAAGTAGCCCATCAGCAAAAAGGGCACGATATACAAGCCTTCCCTGTAGGTTGGATTACCTAAAAACATAATACTCAGGGGTTCGAGGTTGACCGTAACACCCAAAAACACAAGGCAGTTAAAAATAATAAAGCCTTTCATTACATTGCTAAACAACTGAGGAGAATCGGACTGACTTGCTTTTGAGAAAAAGAACGGTTCGGCGGCATACCGGAAAGCTTGGGTGCCAAGCATCATAAATACTGAAAGTTTATAGCAAGCGCCAAAGACTCCTAAGGCATCCATATTTGTCTGGTTGGGATAAAAACCTTCAGGAAGGATGAATTTCAACAAAGCCCTTGACAACATTTCGTTTGTAGTGCCAGCAACTCCAATGAGCATAATCGGAAATCCGTAAATAAGCAGGGGTTTGAACTTAGCATAATTGAATGTAATCTTAAACTCCTTGAACTGGTTGGACAGCAAAATTATGAAAAGGGTATTCGCAAGTAAATTGGATAGAAAAACATACTTAACCTTAAACTCTGGAGTATATACAATTGAAACAGGTCCTTTTAATTCGGTCAAAAATTTGTCATTTGCCACACCATCACAAAACACTAGAAAAAACAAATTGAGCAAGACTGCTACCAGTACATTGGCAAGCCTGATAAATGCAAATCTTTTCGCTTTGCCATCAAGCCTAAGTTTGGCAAAAGGCAATGCGTAGATGGAGTCTATCGCCAAAATTGCGGCTATCCAATATATTATTTGCTCTTTTCCTTCGTAACCCAGGACTGACATGATTGGCTGAGCCAGTAAGATCAATGAACCAGACATTAGAAAACTCGTGGCAATAATAGAAGAAACACACAAGTTGAAGTATTCCTTGTTATTTTCTTTGTTTTTAGTAGCAAAACGAAAGAAGGCTGTTTCCATGCCATACATGTAAATGACATTGAAAAAGGCTGCATAGGCAAATAATTCAGTAACAATTCCATACTCTCCGGGTAAAAATATAGAGGTATATAAAGGAGTAAGTACAAAAGAAATAACTCTTCCAATAATGCTACTTAACCCATACCAGACAGTCTCCCCTGCCAATTTTCGCAACTGGCTCACCGATTAATGGACTTTAATATGGCATTATATGTTTTTCTCATGTCGGTTTGAGATGGCCTTTTAGACACCATTCTGAAAGAAAGTATGTCAAACAGCTTCAACTATTCGCCTTTAAACTGTGGCTCTCTTTTTTCCATAAATGCGGAAGTGCCTTCCTTGAAATCATCTGAACCACAACACCTAGAAAATGAATTGGCTTCCGTTTGGTACCCGTTTTCACCGGTGGTAAATACCGCATTTACACAATCTATAACCATGCCCACTGCCAGCGGTGCTTTTTTACTGATCTTGGTTAGAATCTCTTTTGATTTTTCTATCAATTCCGTTTGAGTCGGAACCACATAATTTACCAACCCATAATTGAGTGCTTCGCTGGCAGAGATCATATCACCTGTCAACATCAATTCAAGCGCCTTTCCTTTGCCTATGAGCTGTGTAAGCCTTTGTGTACCGCCGTAACCTGGAATGATTCCTAGATTTACTTCTGGTTGACCAAACCTAGCGTTCTCTGTGGCGACACGCATGTGGCATGCCATTGCCAATTCACAACCACCACCTAATGCAAATCCATTTACAGCAGCAATGACTGGCTTATTGCAATTTTCAATCATCTGAAATGCCTCTTGACCACCTTCGGAAAATTTTCTTCCTGTTACTTCATTTACACCCGAAAACTCACTGATGTCAGCCCCTGCTACAAAGGCCTTTTCTCCAGCACCAGTAAATATTACACCCATGATATCCCTGTCGTCAGAAACAGACTGAATCGCAGTTTTGATTTCTTCTAGCGTTTCTATATTGAGGGCATTGAGGTGTTTCTCTCGGTTGATGGTAATGATCAGAATATTATCTGATAACGAAAGTACCAGGTTTTTAAATTCTTCCATATATTGTTTCATCTTTGGCTGACCCCAAAATTATCGAAAGGGTATTAGTATTACTAGTCTCCATGGTCATTTTTTGAATTACTCCAACCTTCCAACGCCTGATGAATTTATCAATAATGACCAAAAAAGCGGAATATACTTATATTTGCTGCCTATTCATACCAGCTATACTTTTAGAACAAATTTATCACAGTTATTATAGCTAAAATTTAATTAGACCACTTTAAAAACAGAAAAATACTATTCGACAAATGGTAACATTCCGTCGATGATTGGCACTGAAAATGAGTGAGATATGAATTAAGTTTGCACCTACAAGGCTAGTACTAAACACAACAATGAAAACAATAATTATATATTGCGCTTTTTTTCTTCTCGCTCCTTTAACGGTGTGTGGGCAAACCATCTACACTTTGGACAGCACCAAATGCAAAGTAGATGGAGATTGCAATTGGAACGTAGGTTCTAGCTGGATTAATGGTGTCGCTCCCAATGGCAGTACCCCTTCAGCAGGTGACATAATTCGTATTCCAAAGAATTCTTATATTGATATACAAGGAAATCCTAATAATACAGTAATTACAAATGATGTAATATTAAAAGTTTGGGGTAGTATTGACATCTCGGACAATAATGCTCGGCTGAAACTCCTAGGTGAAAATTCTGCAATTCAATTGGGTGAAGGTGCCCATTTGGATGGAGGGGGGGCAAATTCAGCGAGATTAGTAATTGGTGACACAGAAATTAAGGGCCCAGTAATTGACAACTTAGCTTACCCAAATCAACTCAACGAGGCTAACCTAGCAGCAGGTGGGTGCGCACAAACGGGTGATTGCGATGATGACCCTCTTCCTATTGTATTAGGAAAATTTAGTACTTCTGTTCAGGAGAATTATGTGGTATTAGAATGGGAAACCATCTCCGAAGAGAATTTCGACTTCTTCTCGATAGAACGATCTGAGGATGGAGAAAATTTCTATGAAATAGGTACTGTCCCTGGCAATGGCAATTCCACTGAAAGAATTCAATACAGTTATGTGGATAATAATCCTGTGTTTGGCACTTCCTTTTACAGACTCAATGCCATAGACTATGATGGCACCTATGAAAAATTTCAATCCATATCCATTGAATTTCTCCCGAATGAACTTAATGTATCTTTATATCCCAACCCAGGGAATGGCAAAGACATGAGGATCCAACTCGGGTTGCCTGTAGAGGCTAAGCTCAAGACGGTATCGATTTATAACTTTAGTGGAGATTTGATACTAAGCAAGGAACTTAAAGTGGGAAATAACAATCTCAACTTTGAACGCCAGCTTCCGAAAGGGCTATACTATGCCAAAATACAAATCGACAATTATTTCTTATCTAAAAAATTGGTTATTAATTAAACTATTCCATTCTGTAATTTCACTTTTTCAATAAGCTGCGCTTTGAAAGGTTAGTTTGTCATTAATATAAGCGTATTTCCTTGAAACAAGGAAACAGTTACTGTAATTTACTTAATACAATAACTGATATATGATGATCAAGTTTGTAAGCTTTTTGTTCCTTTTTGGATTTTTAATTGTAGCTGATTGCTTTGGAGCTACCTATACACTACTTGCAAATGGTGATATTTCGAACCCATCCGCAACCTCAACTGCAACTTTCAGCCAAGATGGTGTCGGGGTTTTTACTGCAGATCAAGCAGCTGCTGCCTTTATAAATGGAGACAGACTAGAAGTTCCAACTGGATTGACGCTCAATTTAGAGGCCAACTGGGGTACTGCTGCGGATTTGAATATACAAATATCAGGCAATATAAATTTTGGCAATGGAAAATTAAGTGCCGGCGCTGGATCTACTTTTGTTTTGACGAAAACCCCAAATGGAACATTAACCTGTACTTCAGGAACTTGTGGAGATAATGATCAATTAACCATTGGCACTACAAAATACAAAGGAATACAACTCAATAATATAAATACTGCAGCGAGACCAACAGTAGTTACCGAAGATGCAGTTTCCTTGCCAATAGTCTTAAGTAAATTTGTATATGAAATTTTTAAGGACAACCTTATTCTTAATTGGGAAACCATCTCCGAAGAGAACTTCGATACCTTCTCCATCGAACGGTCAGAGGATGGAATCAATTTCTATGAAATAGGAACTGTGCTTGGCAATGGCAATTCATCCAAAAGAATTCAATACAGTTATGTAGATAAGAACCCCCTATTTGGCACCTCATTCTATAGACTAAATGCCATAGACTATGACGGCACATACGAAAAATTTCAATCCCTTTCCGTTGAGTATATTCCGAATGAGCTCAATGTCTCTTTTTACCCCAACCCAGGAAATGGTCATAACCTGAGCATCCAACTAGGGTTACCCATTGATGCTAAGTTCAAATCCGTCTCTGTTTATAACTTTAGTGGGGATGTAGTATTAAACAGGGCCCTTAAAATAGGTAATAACAATCTCAACTTTGAACATCAGCTTCCTAAAGGACTCTATTTTGCCAAAATTCAAATTGACAACTATTTTCTTTCTAAGAAACTGATTGTCAATTAGCAAAATGATCCTCATTTCTAAAGTTTCTATCTGGTTCAATTAAACAGCTCTTATTTTGAATCGCTCGTTTAAGACGTTAATTTTGTGACCCATGGAAGATTATATAACATTTGAACATTACTTAGAGCAGAAGAAAATTAGTTTGACGAAATTCAAAGAAGCTGAGCCCAACAAATACGAAGAGCTGTCCAAGGATTTTGAACAAATGAATCATAAAAGCTTTACAAATCAATACTTGTTCTTAATCAATCCAATGAGGAGAAAGTATTTCATTGAACAGGATTCAAGTATTATCCAAAAATAAGATTTCAATAAAACTTTATCATGCGATATTTTATTGAGATATCTTACAACGGTACAGCTTATCATGGCTGGCAATTGCAGAAAAATGCAATAAGCATCCAAGAAAAAATCAATGATGCCTTATCAAAAAAACTTCGCCAACCTACCAGCTGTATAGGTAGTGGCAGAACAGATACTGGGGTGCATGCACTCGTACAAATGGCACATTTTGATGTTGGTAAACCCATCTTAGAGTATGAAAACTTTCTTTTTCAACTCAATAGCATTTTGCCTCATGATATTTCAGTCAATAAACTCATTGAAGTGAATGAAACTGCAAGTGCCAGATTTGATGCAATCAGTAGATCATATATCTATAAGATTCATTGTCGGAAAAATCCATTTCTAGATGGTCGTTCCTATTTTTTCAATCAGCCACTAGATATAGGTAAAATGAACGAAGCATGTAAGGTGTTGTATGACTGGACAGACTTTCAGGCATTCAGCAAGGTTCGTACGGAGGTCCACACCTTTAATTGTGATATTATAAAAGCAGAGTGGAAACTTGAGAACGACTTACTTACTTTTTCCGTTACAGCCAATAGGTTTTTGAGGGGCATGGTCAGGGCGCTTGTAGGCACTATGTTAGATGTCGGGCAAAATAAAATGTCCCTAGAAAATTTCAAGGAAATTTTGGCGAGTAAAGACAGACAAAATGCTGGCAGATCAGTGCCGGCATGCGGGCTCTATCTCTGTGACATCAATTACCCAGAAAGTATTAAATTATAAATTCATCTGCGACAGAAAATTCATTGGAAAAGGAAAAAATAAGTGGAAATATATTAGATCTAGCCGTTCTTAAAAGGCTCTTTACTTTTGTAAAGCCCTACATCAAACAATTTTATTTTCTGGTAGCTCTGACCGTTTCACTAGCGGTAATCATACCACTCAGACCAAAACTCATCCAACTTACGATTGACAATGAGTTGGCTACAGGAGATTATCAGGGTTTAGTCACCATGATCATTATATTGATCTCCCTATTAGTATTGCAAGCCATAGTCCAGTACCTCCATACCTATTTTTCCGGATGGCTAGGGCAATACATCATTAGAGATATCAGGATCAAACTCTTTCGCCACATCCAAAATCTCAACTTAAGGTTTTTTGACAAGACACCAATAGGCCGTTTGGTCACCCGAAATGTATCTGACATAGAAACACTTGCTGACGTATTTAGTCAGGGTATTGCAGCCATGATCGGAGATTTATTACAAATCATAGTCATCATGGCATTTATGTTTTACACCGACTGGAAACTAACATTAGTCAGCCTATCCACCCTTCCTATCCTCTTATTTTCGACTTACATTTTTAAAGAAAAAATAAAAACTGCCTTCAATGAGGTAAGGTCTGCAGTTTCTAATTTGAATTCATTCGTACAGGAGCACATTACCGGAATGAGCATTGTTCAGATATTCAACAGTGAGCAACGAGAGTATGAAAAGTTTAAAGACATCAATACAGAACATCGGCGGGCTCATATCAAATCCGTAATGTATTATTCCATTTATTTTCCTATTGCTGAAATCATACAAGCCAGTGGCTTTGCGCTGGTAGTCTGGTATGGTGCTGGGCAGGTAATTAGTGATAAATTAACTTTCGGTGTACTCATTGCCTTTATCATGTATATCATGATGTTTTTTCGACCCATCAGAATGATAGCCGATCGATTCAACACACTTCAAATGGGAATAGTGAGTTCTACTCGGATCATGAAATTGCTGGATAGCAAGGAGCACATTCCAAATAATGGCCATCATGCTCCTGACATCATTGATGGCAAAGTAGCATTCGATCATGTGCACTTTGCTTATGACAATGAAAATTTTGTACTGAAAGACATTTCATTTCAAGTAAACCCCGGGGAAACTGTAGCTTTTGTAGGAGCCACTGGAGCAGGAAAGTCTTCCGTCATCAACTTACTAAGTAGGTTTTACGACATACAGAAGGGAAGCATCAAAATAGATGATGTACTGGTCGAAGAGTATGACGTCAGTTATCTGCGACAATATATTGGCGTGGTATTGCAAGATGTTTTTCTTTTCTCTGACACTATCTCTAACAACATTACGCTAGGAAATCCGGATATTACTCATGAAAAAGTAGTAGAAGCTGCCGAGTTGGTAGGAGCCAAAGAGTTTATAGATCAGCTTCCAGGAGGATTTGATTACAATGTAATGGAACGGGGAGCTACTTTATCTGTTGGACAAAGACAGCTGATCAGTTTTGTCCGAGCCATGGTTTATGACCCTAAAATCATAGTACTTGATGAAGCTACTTCTTCTGTAGATACCGAAACAGAAGAGCTAATTCAAAAGGCAATTGGAAAACTAATGAAAGGCCGTACTTCCATAGTAATCGCCCACCGACTTTCTACAATTCAAAATGCTCACAAAATTATTGTGTTGGACAAAGGTGAAATAAAAGAAGTGGGTACCCACGATAACTTACTTGCAAAAAATGGCTTCTATGCTAAGCTTTACAAAATGCAGTACAAAGAAGTGGCTGTTTGAGTTGCAGCACTTAAATTTGGTAATCATTTCAAATAGGACTTCTGATGACTTTGAATCTACCTAAAAAAATATTTCTTGTTGGGTTGCCCGGTAGTGGTAAAACCACGTTTGGCAAAAAAATATCTGCTAAACTGAAAATTCCATTTGTAGACCTAGACAGTCAAATTGTTGAAAATGAACAAATGTCCATTCCTGATATTTTCGAAATAAAAGGAGAAGAGGAATTTAGAATTATTGAGAGAAACAATCTCAAACTAACCATAGAGAATAGTAGCCCTTTTTTACTAGCAACCGGTGGTGGTGCTCCCTGTTTTTTCGATAACATGACCCTCATGATTTCAACAGGATGCGTAATCTTCCTAAATGAAAATATAGATGAAATAGTAAACCGTGTACTGGCAGAAAAAAGCACTCGACCACTGATCGAAAAAATTGACGATAAGTCAATGGCACAAAACCTAAGGGGTCTATATGACAGGAGGCTGCCTTATTATTCTCAAGCGCAGATCATACTCAATCCTAATGAAATCAATGTTGATTCGGCCTTAGAGAAGTTAAATGTATATTAGAATTTGAATCCAAGAGTTACTGCCACGTTCGTCGAACTGTTTTTTATTTCTGCTAACGGCTCTGTGCCATCTCCAAGATTATAGGGTGCAAACAATGCCTCTGACATAGTTTTGGCAACAGCTAAATCTACATAATAGTCCTTCACCCGATATCCAATTCCTCCTGAAATTCGGCTAATGCTGTTGTCTATATTATTGTTTAGATATGGATCAGCCTGATAAGAATATCCAGCCCTAATCCTGAAGATGTCTAACCTAAACTCACCGCCCAAACGCAAATTTGTAGTCGATTTATACAAGTTGTTAATACTTCGATTATCCGATGTTACAGAAAAATCATTGGATTTAAGTTGTGCATTAGAATAGTCCACAAACTCAACATCCCCAGTTATAAATCCACTCTTTCCTAAGAAAAAAGCCAATCCCATACTCAGTTTGGATGGCGACCTCAAACTATAATTAGAAATTGTCAGATCGCTCTGATCACTAATTTCACCTAAGCCTATTACCTCGCCACCTACATCATAAGAATAAGAAGAATTCCAGTTTGTTGAAAATTGATAATCACTTTCTTCATTTAACGAACTAAAAGTTGGAGTGGCATAGCTCAAACCAAACCTTAAAAAATCAACGGGTCTTACAATGACCCCAGCTGTTGCATTGATACCAATACCATTGATCCTTAACCTATCGTCAATCCGCAGCTCATTGATAAGATCGTCAATACTGCCATCATCAAAAGCAAACTGATCTTCTATAAACGCTCTTTCTCTGGTGTAGCTAATGCTTTGAATTCCAAGCCCTCCTCCAAAATAAATTAAGTCATCATAATTTGCTCCGTAGGAAATATTCCATTGATACTGCGCTCCTTTAGATCTTACAGAACCAGACTGGCGAGGAAGAGATGAAGGGTTAGATTCTCGTCCAAATGGCGATCCATACCCCTCGAATCCACCATCACCCGGGTTTGGGTAAATAACCCCATTGTCTTCAATATAAAATGGCTCACTAGTAGGCAAATCATAATCTGCTAAATCCATTAAAAAATGGTCGTAAGCCAAGGCGTCTTGTCCGGTTAAATTTCCAGGATTTGTAGATCCCGCCGTTTCTATAAACGAATCAATAATAGAATTGTCGCCACTGAAACCCTCGAAATTAAACTCATTGTGAAAGTCGTTTATTCTTTGAAAGGATAATGATACCGACCCCCCTCTAAATTTACCGGACTCTATATCCCTTTTGGTATTGTTAAAAACAACACCCATATTATTTATATTAAAGTTGTTTTTGAAAGTGTTGGTAGAATTTCCCCTAAACTGAGTATCCGACTCATGAAAATTGAAAGAAGGAGTAAAGGAAAAAACAGAATTATTGAAAAACCCTAATCCCGCTGGATTTGAATTTGCTGAACTAATATCGCCTCCTAAAGCAATATGGCTACCACCTATTCCCAGTATCCTTGCAGATCCTCCAGGATTTGTTCTGCTAAATAAAAGAGCCTCATTATATATGCCAAATGATCCCGGCTCTATCTGTGCCAACGCTGAAATTGAGCATAACAATATCGTTAAACCTAAACTGATTAGACTTTTCATATTATTGACCTTTATAAGTTTTGTATTTTTCTAGAGTCTCCTCCTATCTTCCCATGTTATCTACGAGACCTGCTAGTTCCTGACGAGCTACCTCCAGATATGCTTCTACTTGGAGAACTAGAGGAAGACGACCTTCCTCCGCTATAGCTACTTCCGGATGAGCTACTGCCTGTAGAAAAACTACTTCTACTTCCAGAACTGCTCCTTGTATTGCTGTTGCTATTGTAATTGGTTCTTGGAGCAACAGATTTGTTGGTTGTAGAATACCTCCTTGTCGAGCTGTTAGTAGAACTATTGCTAATAGTACGACTATTGGAAGACCTTGTAGTTGTCGTAGAAGGCCTACTGTAGCTGTTCGATTGCTGATACCTACTAGAAGAACGAGTGTCCATACTACTCTTGTTTTGCGGAGTATAATTTGTATTGTTTGAAGACCTTAAACTTCTTCTAGACACATTCGAAGCGTTATTTGAATTCACTACAGTTCGATTATTTATTTTAGAAGCGTTTTGTGACCTTGTCAGGTACTCATTTTGAGTGCTTGAAAAATTACGTGTTCTACCATTAGAAGGCGTATTATTTACAATAACATTGTTG
>CAXBNB010000044.1:0-13054 GCA_963976505.1 uncultured Reichenbachiellaceae bacterium | reverse complement strand
AGCGGCAAGTAAATTTTACAATACTGCCAATATGAGTGTATCCATTGGAGACGATGTAATTACCATCACATCTACCAATCAACCTGATCATAAAAGCATGTATTACCCAACCAATAATTCGCTCTATGAAGCTTATGACGAACCGAATAATCCAGATTTCAAAAAGAACCCTAACAACATTGAAGCTCAGAATCTGGTATTCAAGATTCCAAGGTTCCCTGTAAAAGCAAACAATAAAACATCTACCAGTTTAGGACCTATGGGTGTTTCCATCAACAGTGTGGTTTTCTTCAATCAGAATGCGGCTCCAGGAGATGATATTTTAGATGAGTTAAACACATTTGATCAATACGAAGGACACCCTCAACAGCAAGGTCAATATCACTATCACCTAGAACCTACTTGGCTTACTGAACTTAAAGGTGAAGAGGCTTTTTTAGGTTTTCTTTTGGATGGCTTTCCAGTATATGGTTCTGTGGAAAACGGAAAAACGTTAACCAATGATGATTTGGATGTTTATCATGGACATACTTCAGCAACTGATGACTTTCCTGAAGGAATTTATCATTACCACATCACTGAAGAGTTGCCTTGGATAAATGGAGGCGAATATTATGGTACTCCAGGTACATACACCAACTAAAATCCAGTGAGTAGATTAACAATCATATTGATCGGGTTGATTTGGAGCAACATTGTTGGTTGCTCCTCTATATCCTATAACGATGTATCAGTAATTCAAATTCCGGATTTAGAAGTTTCGGCTGACAATGCTCAATTGACAAAGGACAAAAATGGTCTATTGTTAATTGACAAACAGCCATTTTCTGGACATTTAAATACTTTCTTTTCTGATGGTAAATTGGAGAGTCGAATCAGTTACTTCAATGGGTTACAAGAAGGCACTCAAACAAAGTACTATGAAGATGGAAAGTTGAGAGAAAAAAGAACGTATCAGCTAGGCGAAAAACATGGTGAGCATTTCGGGTGGTATCCGAATCAACAACTTAAATTTCACTATATATTCGAAAATGGACTTAGCATTGGCAATCATAAAGATTGGTATCAAAACGGCAGTCTCTACAAAGACTATAATTACAAAGAAGGGCATCCATTTGGCTCACAAAAAATGTGGCGGACAGATGGTAAACTCCGGGCTAACTATGTGATCCGAGAAGACGGAAGGAAATATGGCCTTACCGGACTAAAGAGATGTGCTAAAGTAGATTCTGAAAAAGAAAGTATTGATCCTTACCTTGCAAAATCAGAATGAATCCAACTATACTTCTCATATTGGCAACCCTATCGATGATGGCATGTCAGTCAAACCCTAAAACAAATGACATTTCCATCGATTTGCCTTTTTACAACCAGGCTGATTATACTCCCGAATGGATAGAACCTGATGATCCGAAATATGAAGAAATTCATACCATTGCACCATTCAAATTTGTAAATCAAAATGGCGACTCCATCACCAACAATACTTTTGAAGGGAAGGTGTATGCAGCCAATTTCTTCTTCAGTATCTGCCCCAATGTATGTCCAAAAATGAGAAAAAGTCTGGCTTTGGTACAAGATGCCTACAGCAATAATGATCGTGTGAAAATCCTATCTCATACGGTGATGCCTTGGGTAGATTCAGTAGCTAGGCTCCAAGAATATGCCTTACAAAACGATATCAACAGCGACCAATGGTACTTAGCCACAGGCAACAAAGAAGATATCTATGAATTAGCCCGAAATTCCTACTTTGCTGATGAAGGTTTTGACAAATCAGTCACCACAGAAGAAGATTTTCTTAATACAGAAAACATTGTGCTCATTGACCAAAAACGCCGTATTAGAGGGATTTACAATGGCACATTACCCTTGGAAATGAAAAGAATGATGGAAGATATAGAGACTTTGTTGCACTAACATTTTATTCCCTATTATTCCATTTACTCATGCACCCATTTCGATTGCCAGGGGTCGTTTGTTTTTGTCTGAAGTGATTTCAATTTTGCTTTCAGACTTTCTAATATTTCCCAAGAGTTTTTATCGTTGGCCAAATTGGTTATTTCGTCAGGGTCATTTTTTAAATGATACAATTCAAATTGATCCCTGAAGGAATAAGCATCGACGGTTCTTTTTCCATAAAGCTGGTCAACAGATTTCAAAGTTGCCTGCCAGGTAGCCGACTTCCATAAGTCCGATGCATGAGGATATGGCAATTGGTAGGCAACATTCCAAATCAATTTATAGTCACCGGAAATCAACGATTTCATAGGGTAATACATCGTGATTTCATGAAAAGTATGAGACAAAAATGCTTCATTGTCCACCACAGGCGCGCCTTGCAAAATATCAACCAGCGAACTGCCATGAAAACCATCAACATACATAGGATTTTTTCCTCCATTGCTTCGCTTGGCATATAAGTCAGCGATATATTGTTGAGCAGGCTGCAGTGCACCTCCAAGATCCAAAAGTGTTGGGGTGAGATCTGCCCAGGTAATGCTCTGCTCCCGAACAACTCCCTTTTGTTCTCCTTTGACATTTTTGATAATACATGGCAACCTCGTACCAGGTTGATATAGATTGGTCTTAGCACCTGGAAATGCAATTCCATTGTCCGAAATATAGACCACTACCGTATTGTCCCATTTTCCGCTTTCTTTCAGGTGCTTGATGACCTGCCCGACTCCCTGATCCATTCTGGACACTGATTCATAATATTCTACCAATTCCGCTCTGGTCTCCGGCCTGTCTGGTAAATAGGATGGCACGATCACTTCTTCAGGTGATACCCTGAATTTCTTTACACCGGGATATCCATTTGGTTTGTTGCCAAATGCATCTGGTTTTAATGAATTGGATTCAACTGTCCCTCCACCTCTATGGGGATCACTGGTACAGTAGTATAGAAAAAACGGATTATTATTTTTACTACGAATAAAAGATTTCACACTGTCAGCCATAGCTACTCCATTTCTTCCGTTGGCATTGAATACTTTCTGAAATTTATAAACTGATTCAGGGCCAACGTGGTATTTTCCTACTCGTGCGGTTCTATAGCCACTGTATTCTTCTAAAAATACAGGCAAAGATTTTACATGATTATAGGTACTAAAGTGGTTGTAAGAATGTTCGTGACCGAAATGGCCGGTAGCATGATTGTACAAACCCGTAAGTATCACCGACCTGCTGGCACTACATGATGGAGTGGTGCAATAAGCATTGGTAAACCGCACTCCTTCAGAAGCTAGGTAATCAATATTGGGAGTTTGGACCACAGTATTGCCATAACAACCTGCATCTCTAGATCCATGATCGTCAGAAACTATAACTACTATGTTTGGTTTGTCTGAGATTACATTATCCTCAGTTGTTGCGTTTTCTGAGCTAGATGTAGCACAAGACCAGCCTAACAAAACGATAAAAAACAATGCTATTTGGTTGAAAGTTTTCATATTTATCTTCGGTTTAATGTCCTTTGAGAAGCCTTCAAGGATTCTTAAAGCTAACCATTTAAACAGCTTTACCAATCTTTAAAAGCTTAGTAAAGCGTGGATGGTGATTTTATAACCCGGTTTTACTTTACGAAGGCGACAAAACCAACCTGCTTTACCCCAATCCCTAAAGGGAGTCAGGTTGATTTTCTCCTTCTTCCCTTTAGGGTGAGGGTAAAAAGAAGGAGAAAATCAATTGCTGATCCAACTTCGTAAAGTGAAACCCAAGAGTTCTACAATTTGACTGTTATATCTTTCGAACCTTTCACTTTTATTGATTGCACAGAGGCAATGGTTTCTGATTTACCCAAATCCGGTTCACTTACTACAATGCTATAGTTACCAGCCTCAAATACTCGGGCATCATAGCTGTTTCCTTTTATCCTCAATGTGTACACTATTTCTCCTGACTTTTCATTCTTCACTTGCACCACAGGGTTTACTAATCCTTCTACATTTATAGTCGGCAGCCAAGCTACGGCTTTTCTATCATAATTGTCTTCCATGTTGATGGTCTTAGGCCATCCAGGATATTGACTGCCTGTCGTAGGATCATTTGGATTTACATACCTCGGCCAGCATTCCATAGTGATGTCTCTTGATTTTTTAGTCAACCTCAGTATCCCATAGCCCGGCATACGATCGTGCAATTCTGAAGGGAATACTCCCGTTTCTATTCCAGGATTGGTATGTGCAAATACGGTAACCCTGTTGCCCAAGCCATCCTTGTACTCACCTGTATGCTCTTGCAACCCTTCAATAGGGTTAATAGGATCCACCATTGGCATCCATGCTCGGGGGTAAAAATTGGCAATTGACGGTACACAAAAAGACCACCCAGCATCATTCTGCTCGTCAATGCCATGATGAACAATTGTAGCCAAATGCTGGTCTCCAGCTAGCATAAAACCAAAACCCTTTCTGATGGCACTCAGTGCTTTATTCCTACCTCTTTGCGGCCAGCCATTCGAATCAAAATCCATGATCAGGTATTGCAAATTTCCTCCATGATGAGTTGCCATGTTCCCAAAAATGGTTTGAGACAATACCACTTTCATGTCCGAACCTGACCAATCCTGTGCCCAATCATCAAGGAATGTCAATTGACGGTCACCCAACAATTTGGCACCTTCTACATTTGCCATTTCAGGGGTATAGTTCGGATCAACAACATGGTCCGCTCTGCCCGATTTGGTATTGGGCACCAACCCATTTGGTCCAGACTTAAATTTTCTATCTTCTATTATTGCAAAACTGATCCTGCCATATTTCATATGGGTGTAATACACACCAATACCTTGACCAATAGGCGTAGGATCAAACGCATCCGGCAAGTGACTAACTTGTGTGCGCTCTACCATTTGGGCAAATTTTCCTCCATGCACATACCCACCTTTGTCATCCTTATCAGTAACACGACCACCAGCTCCCCATATATTTCCCTGATACACATCGTGATCATCTGGCAAACAAATCGTTGGCAGGTCTTTCACAATATCCCGATATGCCCAGCACCAGAGGTACCACTTATACATATAGTCCAACTCTATCTGCTGCCTGTCAGCACTGGTTGGGTTGGCACCTTCATACACCTGATCACCACTGAAAAATAGCAAATCCGGTTTTTGTCTGGTTACATTTTCCACTACCTCGTTGTGCGGAAACCAAACAAATCTATCCCATTGAAATGACTTGGATTCAACCCCTCTCCTTACATTATGATTTCCGGTAAAGCCAGCAACTACAATTTCTTCTTTGTCCACAGGGTCTTTTCTCACAATGCCAGAAAAATAGTATGGTTCGGTTTCGTTTAATTCCTGATATTTTATTCGATAAGGTACATCATTGGAAAAATTAAACCCTTCCACCCTCATCAGCGCTGTATATCCAGGACTAATCACTTCAGCCTCCCCAACTTTTTCCCATCTATCTCCTTTTTTAAATTCCAGCGTCACTGTTTGCTCATCTTTGCTGCCAATGGGCATCAACTGAGTATTAATTTTAAATATATTATTGGTCAGTGTGTATTGAGCTGTGATGATCGGCCCTACATTTCTGCTTTGATCAAAAACAAACTTTTCACCACTCACCTTCAAGTCATTGAACCAATACATGCCGCCACTTTCTCCCTTTCCAGGATGAGAAACCAAGGCTACATTGCCAATGGTTTTTACCTTTTCTACTATATACTCCAACTCGCCAGCTCCTTCTACCTCAGCTGATATTTTATAGCCTTCTTCAACTGCGCTACCCTCGACAGTAATTGTAAATTCTTTGGGAAGATTTTCAAGTGCTTTTTCAACCAATATACCTGTCGTATCGCTTTCAAAATCCTTGATGAATAGTTTTTTATCCGCAGACACTCCAACAAACCACCCTCCGCCTTTTCCCGGGCTGTGGTGAATCAAAGCAGCAGCTCTATAATCTATCCCAGCACCTGCCCCAATAAGAAAACCAGTTGCTGCATCAGGGTTTACCATCCCTTCATTTACCAATCCCGTCTTAACAGAAAGTTTAAAGTCACCTGTCTCATTTTCCAAACGACCTTTCATCAAATGAACCGTCCGCATTGGTCTTTTCGGGTTAGGTTCGTTACAGGTCAGCCTACCATTTTTCACTTCCCAGTCTTGCAGCCTGTTGGCCCAGAAGTTGCCTCCTGCCCAAGTCCGGTCAGTCACTTTTTCCCAGTTATAGTTTAAAGAATTGGTGTCGTCAATAGTTGAGCATGCTGCCATTAGTCCTACTAAGAGGAAAAAAATAGAAATTTTAAGTTTCATGGTATAAGTATTTGGTATAGATCGATTGAATATTCATTGCAATCTAAAAAAAAACCACAACATGCATACCTATAATAAATTGGGAACTATTTGGTCATAAGTAGTTTTTCTGTAATTCTACTCACATATGAATTTTCGCTTTCTTGATTCTTCCTGAGCCGAGATTTAATTTTTTCATTTTCTAAATGACTGGAATCAATCATTTGATAAATAGTACCTAAAGAAGTTGCACCTATCACTCCTTTTTCAAAGTGATTCAGCAATGACAGAATCACCTCATCTTCTAAATGAGGAATGTCCCTCAAAGTCCAAATAACTCTAGTTTTTAAGTTTGGAGCATACCTTCTCATATTACTCACAAGTTTCTGCTGCAGGTTTATATTAGTTAAAAGCCTTTTTTCTACAAATTCAAAAGCATTCGTAGAAATAGAATATTGATCAGAGGATAAGAATGCAAGTACTTTATCTTCATATGTTAACGACGCTTGTGACTTGCCCGCCAGTTGAATAGCAAGTAATCTATAATGTGTCTCTTTTTGATTGAAAAGCTCAAGAATATATCCTTTATCAATGTGCTGCTGATTTAATAGTGCAATCCTTTTCCTGCTTGCACCATAGACTGCATGCCAAAGAGAATAACAGGTATAAATGGCTCGATCAACAGCATAATCACGCAGAGAAGGAGCTGTAGCTCCAGAAAACCCATCTACATCAAGTACCTCCTCCATTTCTTTGGGATCAATCAGATCTTCATATTTCAATTCCTTAAATACTGAGGTAGTGTCCCTTAAGATAAGATCCAATCGAGCATAATCTCCTTCGGAAAAAACATCATGATCTGTTTTGGTAAGAGGTTCACCTTCAAACAGCTCTAATCCAAGATAATTACCTAAACAATCCCAGAAAACCCAAATATGAACCACTTTACATAAACCAGTCAGACACACTTCGCTCAACACTTCTTGCCCGTACCAAAGTGTTAGACCCTTTTTATTTTTCAATTCAAAAAGCTTTTCACATGAAAAATCCTCAGAATCAGAACATGGGTGGGTAACAAGGCTACCTTTCATTCCCCAAAATTTAGACTTGTTATTTTCATTAGCTAATGAAGTCACATTCCAAACGGATATTGGAAATAGTAAAATAAAAGTTAACAACAAGTTTTTCCATCTAATCACTTCACCCTGTATTCATAATACTAACCAGTATACTTAATTTTCTGAGGCAATGTATTGTCCAATGCTGCCTTTGCACCAACTTGTCCTGCTGCCTCACCCATTGCTACTGCATTTCCTGTCACTCTATAACTGGCATGTGCAAAAAAATCGCCACTAATACACCTTCCTGCCATCATCAACCCGTCCACATCCTTAGCAATTAGTGATTTCAATGGAATATCATACGGCTTGGACTTAATGCCATGCCTGCCATAACCACCGCCATCTGTTTTCTCCAAAGAATGAACATCCACTGGAAAGTTAACTCGACAAACAGCATCTTCAAATTGTGATCCTTCAATCAAATCTTCTTTTGTCAACTGGTAATGCCCATGGATTCTTCGACCTTCCCTCATTCCTATTTGACTCCCCGTGACAACCAATCTCATGTTTCTCCAAATACCACCTAACCCTCTCAACCCGTTCACCATTTGGTATAACTCTGCACGTGCCTCTATTGTAGCTTTACTTATCTGGTTTGCATCCATTGCAGACACTCCATATTGATGGTTGGCCATCATTGCGACCAAGCCAGATCTAATACCAAATAAAGTGGGTTTTGTATAACTGGCATCCATTCCAGCTCTTTTGATTTCTTCGTAAAGTGTATCTTTCGAACCAGGAAAAACCAAACCTTTTTCCTTCATCAGAGAATTATCAATCAATTCCTTTTCATCAAGCCCAGTTAATATAGCCATCAATGACATTGGTTGAGTTTTACCTGTTACAGGATGTCCAAGATCGTAATTACAACCTGCATAAGCAGATAAATCACCATTGCCAGTAGTATCAATAAATATTTTGGACTTCCAAGCTTCTCGTCCCGAAAAACTCTCTGTTGTAATGTATTCCAATCTGCTTTTGGAATCTTTATAGGCACCTGTTATTCTTGTATGTAACCTGACCTCCACTCCTGATTCAAGACACATCTGATCAAGGGTGTATTTCATAAGTTCAGCATCATATATCTTTGCTGAATGTTGTGCATCACTTTTCTCAAGTCGTGATGCCAATTCCCTCATGATACCAGATTTTTCTTCGTAATCAATTATAAAACTCAGCAACCCAGAAGTCCATATACCTCCGAGGCAGCCATGCATTTCGATCAAAGTAGTTTTTGCGCCTTGTCTTGCAGCACTTATTGCAGCAGCTATTCCTGCCGGTCCTCCTCCGCATACAATTACATCAGATTCATTTACAACTCTTGTTTTACGAGCAGGCTCATTAAGCATACCTGAGTTTTGCAATGTGTTGTTTTTTGCAAAAGACTGCCATCCGGCAAAGGGTAATGCACTTGAAAGAGCAAGGGATTTTAGTATCTTTCTTCGATTCATTTCTTTTGATTTACAATATTTAGTTTATACTCGGCAACCATTGCTTAATTAAGCTCTTCCCCATTTTACTTCTTGGGGCAAACAACCTTTTTTTGACGCAATTGCAGCTATATTTCCTGCTGTTTCGCCCATAGCCACAGCATTACCTGTAACCCTATAACTAGCATGCGCAAAAAAATCTCCACTGATACATCTTCCTGCCATAAGTAACCCCCCAACATCCTTAGAAATCAAAGAGCGAACAGGAATATCGTAGGGAAGTGCTTTGACACCATCATCCCCAAGTCCTTTGCTAACTTTTCCATCTATCGAATGAATATCTACAGGGAAGGTTACTCTACATGCAGCATCCTTGAATTTTGCTCCTTTGATAAGGTCTTCTTTCGTGACTGTGTATAAGCCTCTAATTCTTCTTCCTTCTCGTAATCCTATTTGTTCTGAAGTAGCCACAATTCTCATTTTACTCCAGATACCTCCTTTTTTTCTTAACCCATCTACAATGTTGTTCACTTCCAATCTAGACTGAAGAGTAGCATTGGTAATATCCTGCGCATCCAATGAATTCACATCATATTGATGGTTCGCCATTAAAGCGAATAAATCATCCCGAATCGGAAACAAAGTGGGCAATCCGTAAGAAGGATCCATTCCAGCTTCTTGAATTTCTTTTTTTAAATTTAACTTATGTATAGAATTTTTTACTCCAGCATGTCTAGTCAAATTATTATAAATTATCTCATCTCTATTAAGGCCTGTTAATATCGCCATCATAGAAGCTGGTTGTATTTTTCCTGAATCTGGATGTCCCATATCAAAACTACAACCTGCCTGAGCAGCCAAATCTCCATTTCCAGTAGCATCAACGAATGTTTTAGCTTTCCAAGCTTCTCTTCCAGATTGGCTTTCTGTAATAATTGTTTCCAGTTTATTCTTACTATTGGTAAAAGCAGCAACCACTCTGGTATGAAGCCTGATATCTACTCCAGCTTCTTGACACATGGTATCAAGCAATACTTTCATAGCTTCCGAATCGTAGTTTTTTGCTGTAATTTGTGCATCTGAAGCTTTTAGCCTTTCAACAATTTCCCGCATGATTCCTGATTTGTCTTCATGATCAATCAGGTTACTCAACAAACCAACAGTCCATATACCTCCAAGACACCCATGTACTTCAATCAATCTGGTTTTAGCTCCAGATCGAGCGGCAGCAATAGCAGCAGCTACTCCAGCAGGACCACCACCGCAAACGACTACATCTGTATCTTCAGCAAGGACTATCTGTTTTGCAGGTTCATTGAATAAATTGGCGTCACGTGTACCTATGCCGCCGGGAACTGATTTAAAACTCAAAAGAGGTGCAACCCCTGTTAATGCCAATGATTTTAATATTTGTCTTCGTTTCATTTCTTTATCCTTTAATGTTCTGTTCAAAAAAACCACTATCAAAATGGTTTTGAAATCATAAAAAATACCGAATAAGTTTTGTGACACTTGTTTTCATAATCGAATTGATTAACCATGCATTCTTACCTTCTTATAAGAATGCATGGTTTTGTTGAAAACAAAGCTTCGCCTCCTATTTGGCCCAAATCAATTTTGTGCTATTCTCAAATATTGAAAAGAAGTTGACTTCCGAAGGCGTATTGGGATTTCGAGTAATCTCTGAAACCGGATATAACATCCTATTGGCCCTTCCAAAGGGATTAGAAGCTGTTACATAATCATGTTTTCTAGTCTCATTGTATGCCTCTACCCATTGAAAACTAAAAAATGATATATACTTCTGAAGAATGATATTTTCCATTGTAAGGTCATCCTTACCAGGTGACACCAATGCACCAGCCATATAGTTTGTAATATCGACTGCATCCATTTGTATATCAGAATTAAAATCTGCTGCCTGCTTTAATGACAACTCCACAGCATCCTGATATGCCTCATACGCTATCTCAGTATTGCCCAATCTAAGATTGGCTTCCGCTTTGATAAAAAGCAATTCATTATAGGTCAGCATAGGAAGTGGTGCTGCGCTAAATTTTAGAAATTCTGGTTTAGAGTAAATCGCTCCATCCATTCTAGGTTCAGTAAAATCTGATGCAGCTACACCATTGGGTGCAGCCACCCTCACTCCATTTACGGTAGTAAACCATACGACAGCACGAGGGTCTTCTTCAATGATGTTATTGGGTGTAAATGATAACATGGTATTAAAAATACCATTGCCAATAGCCGATTGAGGTTGACTTTTCTGCCTTATTGATTGCGGGTTCCCATTTGACTGAGAGTCGATATAGATACTTATGCTGAAATTTTCATCTGGTGAGCCAAAAGCATTGTCTAAAGCATCCAATGCATCCTCAGCTGAACCTGTTTGATCCAAGTTGCTTAACTTATTGTACAGACGAGCCTTCAAAGCATAGGCCGTTTTTACCCACATTTTTTTATCTCCGCCAAACACAAGATCATCATCTGAAGGATCTAAAGGTGAGTCTACTTTTTTAAGATTTGCTATGGCCTCATCTAAAATTTTATGGACTTCAAGGTACAATTCAGCATGTGAATCAAATTTAGGACTCCTTATTTCAGCTTGCAATGATTCTGAATATGGTATGTCACCAAAAAGATCTATCAAAGTAGTAAGTGTAAATGCCTTGATCACATCTCCTACCCCTACATAAGCCCAAGCTTCATTATCAGTGGCTTTTTGCTTCATGAAACTCAAATCATTGAGTACTAGATAAGCACTTGTCCAGGAGGTAGACCCTTCGTTTTCAAAGTTGTTGTAACCATTTACTCCTAATACAGCTGTGGTCTGCTCTGACATAATACCCGCCTTAATTGAGCTTCCTGATCCAAGTATTTCGTTGCTGTATGAAATAATAACCTGCGGCAAAAGGGAACTTAATGGCGCATCCGTTACAATGTTTTTGTTCGTATCTATTTCGTTCAAAGTTTCATCACTACAGGATACAACCACCACAATAGTGAACAAAATAGCTATGTATATTTTAATATTTTTCATAATTATAATGGTTTAAAATTTAATCCTAATTCCTCCTCCAATACTTCTAGTCTGAGGTATTTGAGACACCTCAATACCGGCAGTATTCCCGCTTCTTCCATCAGAGTGATTCACTTCAGGATCGGTAAAACTGTCTGTTATTAGAAATAAATTCCTACCTGTAAAGTAGATAGAAGCAGATTTTATAAAAATATTGGATAGTAAACTTCTAGGTAAGTCATAATTAATGGATACCTCTCTAAGTCTAATAAATGAAGCATCTTGCAAAGACTCTTCTGTTTCCAACCAACGGCCAATGGCATAATAATAATCTACATTCTTTTTGATTGAAATATCATTGGTGCCGTCTATGATCAATTCACCATCTTCAATCCTTCCTTTCATTGCGGGTAAAACCACATCATCATCTCGATCCAAGGTTACAGCCCCAACTCCTCTTACTCTTGTTTCAACAAAGGATTTTGAAAATCTCTTGCCTCCAGACCTCCAATCAACCTGAATTGAAAATGAAAGATTCTTGTACGATAATTTATTGATAAAACTCGTTTCAAAATCAGGAATGGTAGAAGCTACAATTTTAGGCGTTGGATCCATTATTGGCATTCCGTGATAAGTAGCCGTTGGATCATTTAATACCACATCAAGACCAGTAACTGGATCCTTAAAATATCCTGTGGCTAAAATAGATGGATAGTCATATCCTGTTTCAGCAACAATTACACCTGAATTAATATCAATCCTATCAACACCGTCAGCCAGTGCAACTACTTTATTCTCCAGCGTACTGAAGTTTGTTATGAAATTCCAAGAGAAATCATCCGTCCTGACTGGCATCAACCCTAACACAATTTCATGACCATGAGAAGACATTTCTCCTGCATTTCTGATTTCACTTGCAGCCCCAGTCGACAAGGCCAAAGGAACTTGAAAAATCTGACCTTTGGATCTACTGTTGAAGTAGGTATAGTCTAAAGAAACTCTATCGTCTAAGAACCTTAAATCAAACCCAAACTCATACGACCTTGTATTTTCAGGTTTCAAATTAGGGTTTATCCTAGTCGTTTGCTGCGTAAATGATGTGATCCCATTAAAAGGAAATGCAAAATTGGATGGGTTGTTGTTTACAAAACCAGTACCATTAACATGGGTAGGTCCTGCCTGCCCTACTTCCATAGCCGTCAGTTTAGTGTCATAAGCGTCTGATAATGTG
>CAXBNB010000043.1:0-13064 GCA_963976505.1 uncultured Reichenbachiellaceae bacterium | reverse complement strand
AGATTTGATGTTTACAATTTTGTCACTTCCGATTGTGATCTGACTAATACCCACAGCATTTGCAGATACCATTTCCCAATCATGGATAGTAGAAGTTCCTTCTAATTTTAACTGGTTGTCAGGTGCAAGTACGTACGTTTTCTGGGCATAGGCCCTGAACCCAAGCCATCATAAGTATGACTATGGTTACATTTCGAAATGTTTTAACTATTCGTATCATTGTTCCTTCTTTAAAAGATTAAACTTGGGATAACTGAGACCCTTCCTTGGGAACAGTACTCCAGTTGAATTGGATGACTTAACTAATGGGCAATTTGACTAAAGAAGAAATGACTGGTATAGAATAGATCTTTGTCTTCCTGACCAGCTGATGGGATCATTAAAATATGCGTTTAAAGTATTTTTTGGAGCAAGTGTTGGATGAGTGCTTATAACTCTATCGCGCTCAATTTTCGTGTCGAATAACTGAGATAAAAATGAGATGCTAACCTTGGAATGATTGAAATCATCCAATGACCAAACAGCTTCCTCGTCTTCGCATTCATCACAAGGGTTGTGCTGATCACCGCAGCAGGGATCGTTATGTTTTTCATAAATCTCAAAACTGGTGAGTTCTCCTTCGCAGAAATGCTTGAACAATGATATTCCCTGAGAGGAAAGTATCACTGTGGTCATCATGGCGATATAGAGAATATGTTTCATCTGTTCAGTTTTGAATAATCTTTGCCTTTGCAACCATCTTAGTTGTGCTTTAATGACAGGTCAAAGCTAGCTGATTGATACAATCGGCAGTTAAGAGATTATGTTTTTGATTTGTGAAATTTTGACTAGATTAGAATCAACAAAAATATCCCCCTACCTAGAAGAAAGGGGGATGTTGTACTACTTAATATAATTTAGGGGTTGCCTTATTACGGCTTATTTCAAGAAGGGATTCTTCTTATTTGATAGTCGACTCAATCTTAAAACCAGCATGTTTTACTGCTTTAATGATTTGTTCCTCCGAACCATTGTCGATTTCTACAGTAAGTAATTTATCCGGTTTTTCAATGTCTACCTTTCAGGTATCTACATTGGCCAATTCGTTTAAAAAAGGAGTGACTGACTTGAGACAGCTTCCACAATTGATGTTTGTTTTATATTTTACAGTTTTCATATTTTTCATGTTTTATTGTTTCAAAATTAATGTTGGTGGCTAATGCCTTTACCAATTAAATAATAGTTGACAGGGTATGCAGCCTGCAGTTTGCGCCAAAAGCATTCCACCCAAAAAGATCCAACTCAATAAGCGAGCTTCCATTACACCAGGAGTGTAAACCTCGATTAGCGTTTCTACTTTTTCCATTACAGCGACACTTAAACCTTAAGCTATTAACACTATTTTGAAGGCCTTCTAAAATTAAACCAAAAACAATCCCCAGTACTACTGTCAGAATCAAGGTATTGACATTGGCCATGCCCAGTGCCGTCCCAATTATCATACCTGCAATTTCACCAATGCCACAACCCAAAAGGCAGTGCAAAGCGGCGCTAAATGCCAAGTTTGACTGTGGTGTTCACGATTGTGCCCTTCCATTTTATAACTTTTTTTATGATGAGATTTAAAATTTTTAGAGCAAATGAATGTCGTATTTATGGTTTTAGTAAAACAATCAGTTCGTCCTTTTTTTGCAAAAGTAAGTACGCATTTAAAAGCGCTACTACTACACCCAATACAACTCCTGGTATATCAACTGCTAAATGAAAAGCTACAATGCCGTAACTCACAGGGACCATTGCCAATAAAGAAAGGTTGGTAAATTTGTTGAGTAGCAAAGAAGCTCCAACCAATATTTCTACAATACCTACCGTTGGAAGGATGAATTTGTTTGCTATCAATCCCATGAAAGCATTCGTTAAGCTTTCTGTCATTTCATGACCGTGGGGAATAAATTCCAGAAATTTATCGAACCCAACTGCGATTAATGCAATGCCAAACAAGATTCTAACTCCGTTGTTAATTTTAGTTTTCATAATTCTTACTGTTTATATTTAATTAATGTGCTGTCCCCTTGACCCTGTGAACATTATTATGAACTTCATTGAGTTCTTTTAATAATTGCTGATAGAGTGGCTCTCTTTTTTCTGTGCAACAAGAAACATAAAGCTTGCCTATTTGGCTTCCGCATTGTTCGATTTCAACTATACTATTGGACATTGATTCCTCAGTGGCTTCTTTTAATTGATTGCCTAAGTTTTCAAGGCCTTTAAAGGTGTCTTGCATTTTCTTGCTTCTAATAGGCATACAGCAGCTAGACGATATTTTTTCAAGTATTGTCTCACATGATTGTACTTTTTCCAATGCTGCAACTATCAGTGTTTGGTGCTTTGTTTCCATTTTTATTAATTGAATTGTCTTTTTAACCTTAAACTATTGGTCAACACAGAAATTGAACTCATCTACATGGCTTCTCCCTGCTATCAATGGGTTCAAAAGAACCCATTGAATGAGTACAAACCTTTAGCAGTTATGGGAATTAAGATTAGGGTACAAAATAAATGACCAGAATAAATTTTGACGAATGATCCTCATCATCGTTTTCGACAGTTTTACAGCGTCAACGATTTTTTTAGGTCAAATCTCATCAAAGCTTCACATGCTTCAGACGCAAACTATTCACTATAACCGAAACTGAACTAAAGCTCATGGCCGCCGCAGCGATCATGGGAGAAAGCAAAAGGCCAAATATTGGAAACAGGACTCCTGCTGCAATTGGGATGCCTAAAACATTGTATCCGAAAGCAAAGAACAGATTCTGATTGATATTTTTCATCACTTCATGACTTAGTTTTTTGGCATTCAGGATACCAAGTAAATCACCTTTTACCAAGGTGACTTCTGAGCTTTCAATAGCGACATCAGTTCCTGTTCCCATGGCTATGCCTATATCGGCTTGCGCCAATGCAGGTGCATCGTTGATGCCATCACCTGCCATAGCCACTACTTTACCTTCAGCTTGCAATTCTTTGATCACATTCAACTTGTCCTCTGGTAAACATTCTGCTTTATAGCTGGATAGATTCAACTCTTTTGCCACAGCCTTTGCCGTATTATCATTATCACCCGTCAACATGATCACTGCTACTCCTTTTTCCTGTAGCAAGGTGATGGCTTTTTTGCTGGTCTTTTTAATGGCATCACTGATACTGACGTAACCAACAACTACTTCATCTACGGATATGTAAGAAACCGTCTTACCTTGCTTTTGTTCAGCAACTACCGCTTCCTCAGAATGTGTTGAAACTTTAGATTTCACCAGCTCCATTAACTTTCTGTTTCCAATAGCAATCCTTTTGTCGTCCAGCGTTCCTGTCACGCCCATACCTGATATGGATTCAAAGTCATTGATAGATTTGGATGCAACATTCTGCTCCTTTCCGTATGTCACAATGGCTTCCGCTAAAGGATGTTCACTGTATTGGTTTAATGACGATAAATAACCGAGCAATAATTTTTCTTCATTTCCTAAAAAGTCTACTACCTTTTCGACTGAGGGTTTTCCTTCGGTTATGGTTCCCGTTTTATCGGTGATCAAAACATTAACTTTGTTTAGATTCTCCAACGCCTCAGCATTTTTGATTAAAACTCCATTTTGCGCTCCTTTGCCTACACCAACCATCACCGACATGGGGGTTGCTAAGCCCAAAGCACATGGGCAAGCAATTATCAACACCGCGATGGCATTTACGAAAGCATAGACTACTGCTGGTTCAGGGCCAAAGAAATACCATACACCAAATGTGATGAGTGCAACAAAAATCACTACAGGTACAAAGTATTTAGAGATCTTATCGACTAGTTTTTGAATCGGTGCTCTTGACCTACTGGCATTATTGACCATCTGAATTATTTGTGAAAGTAGTGTTTCAGCACCAACTTTTTCTGCCTCAAGGACAAAAGATTTCGTACCATTTATGGTACCAGAACTCACTTGGTCTCCCGTGTTTTTATCAACCGGGATAGGCTCTCCGGTAATCATGGATTCATCTATACTGCCTTGACCCTCTACTATTTTTCCATCCACCGGAATTTTGTCACCAGGTTTTACTCTTAGCCAATCCCCTTTTTTAATATCGTTGATTGAGATTACCTTGTCATCTGATTTAGGCGTTACCAATGTAGCTTCTGTAGGTGCCAGTTTTAACAATTCTTTGATTGCACCACTTGTTTGACTATGTGCTTTGGCTTCCAATAGTTGTCCTAACAGGACTAAAGTCAAGATAACAGTAGTAGCTTCAAAGTAAACGAATACGGTTCCGCTTTCGGTTTTGAAGTCATCCGGAAATACTTCTGGAAACAACATAGCTATCACACTAAAAATCCAGGCTACTCCAGCACCTATTCCAATTAAGGTGAACATGTTTAGGTTCCAGGTAATCACGGATTTCCACGCACGTTCAAAAAACATCCAACAGGCATAAAATACAACAGGAAGAGACAAGCCCATCTGTACCCAATTCCAATTTTGCTGAGTGAGCAATTTGCCCAACGGGTTGCCAGGGATTAAATCTCCCATAGCCACTATGAAAATGGGAATGGTAAATAATACCGCGATTTTCATTTTGCTGAGCAAGTGTCTATAGGTCTTGTCTTCCTGATTATCGGTTGGAGCCAGAGGAACTAAATCCATCCCACATATTGGGCAAGAACCTGGATCGCCTTTGACCACTTCAGGGTGCATCGGGCAGGTATATTGTGAGGTTTGCACCAACTTTGGTTGCTCTATTAAATCCATTCCACACACTGGACAGTCTCCGGCTTTGTCATAAGTTTTTTCACCTTCGCAATGCATAGGACAATAGAACACACCATTGCCTTGCTCCGGTGGCTGATGATGAACATGTTCCTTATGCTCATGATGATGTTCGAATTCTCCGATGGTATAGTGTAGTCCACTTTTGAGTAGCGTCTCTTGTAATTTATTTACAGAGATTAATGATGTAGATTCTACAACAACATCATTTGTTTTAAGGTTTGCTGTTACTTTTTGAACTTCATTGAGATTTCCCAAAGCATCTTCAACACTGGTTTTGCAACCAGTGCAGGACATGCCAGATATACTATATTGATTTTCCATGATTTTATAATTTACTCTGCAAAGATGTAGAGAGATGGATGTCTATCTGTTATACAATTCTGGTATTCCTTTACAAGATTAAGGTCAAATCTTGTCTAAGGACTTCCGGTCAGGTTTTTTGAGTTCTCTGAAAGCAGATGGGGTCATTCCTGTTTCTTTTTTAAATTGCGATGACAAATGTGCGACACTACTATAACCCAGTTTATAGGCGATTTCTGACAGGTTGAATTCATTGTAAAAGATAAGCTCTTTAGTCCTTTCGGTCCGCTGCATTACAATGTAACGCTCTATAGTCATACTCTCTACAGACGAGAAAAGTTTGCTGAGCGATGAATATTCGTGATTCAGCTTTTCTGAAAGTAAAGTAGAAAAGTTGCTTGTAAGCGACTTCTGTGGAAAGTGGACTTGTTCAATCACAATAGATTTTATTTGTCCAATGAGTTTAGATTTTTTATCCTGCAACATTTCGAATCCTCTTGATAACAAGACTTGCTGCAACTCATTTTGTTTAATTTCAGTCATTGGTTCGTCAATTTCAACTTCACCAAGTTGAATGCTTTTTGTCTTGACTTTTAAATCATTGAATATAGCACTGACAGTTTCTATACAGCGAGGGCAAACCATGTTTTTTATGTATAAAATCTTTTCAGTCATGTTTTTTTTAAATTTAACCAATTTCAATTCATAAAATTAAAATACCCGTTTTCACCTTCTTCGATTCAGTATCGACCCATGCGATAACAATTTTGTTATTGTTCAAAGCAATTTGAGGAAACCCACTACTTCTATCATTTGATGAAGTGGCTAAGGAATACCTCTGACTAATGATACCGCTACTTTCAACCTTGGCTGCAACGATTTGACTTCCTTCCATCCAACTTATAAAAGCTGTTTGAGGTTCAATTAATGCAACTTTTACCCTTCCTAATGGATTTCCTTGATCAACTTGAATCGGTTGGCTAAAAGTGTTCCCAGAGTTGCTTGAGAAAATTAGATTCACTTTAGGTTTCCCATCAGCGGCTGTAAACCATCCCATCACCAGAGCATTATTGAGTGAACTTAACGAAGGGCCATTTACAGGGCATCCTGCTATTTCCCAATGGTCATTGAAGACTGGGACTGGCTCAGTCCATTGATTATTTACATATCGGACAATTGACATGTCCCGTACTTCATTTTCTGTTCTGTCCCGATAAACGACAACTGGTCCTTTTTCACTTATGCCATTTGCTGTTCCACAGCAGTCGCACACCCTATTGTCTAACTCCCACTCGTTGAGTTTTTTACCATCAGGGTTTAGTATGGCTGCTCTTACGGTCATTGCTCCTTTACCATTTCCATGGCTCATGCCAACCGTGTAACGACCATCAAGCCAGGAAACCAGAAAATCACCACTGCTCATCGGTTGCATGGAAACAAAACCATGCTCGGCATTTACAGTATCACTGTGAAGCTTGACCGGTTCTGACCATTGCTGTTCGCCAGAATTTTTGGTCACTATCTTGATATCATAGGTGTAGTTGCCCGAATCGCTTTTTTGGAGGTAATGTGCGATTATATCACCGGATTTATTTACTGCCATTACAGGATGGTCAGCCCAATTTACAAACCAATCCCTACCTTCAGCTATTTTTATAGGGTCTGCCCATTTTTCACTTTCTAGTTGGGAATAGAATAATATTGCCTTCTTTTCTTCTTTTTCAAGCCAAGACATATATACTTTTCCATCTGCACCCGTTGTAAGGAATGGTTCTTCACTATTTGCTCCTGCTGGCGAATCAAGCAAAATCAAGTTGTTTGTTTTGTCTTCATGTATACACGATTGGAGCGCAATGAATAGAATTAGCAGAGAAGTAATTTGTCTATTCATTGCTTCAATTGTTCTAAGTTCATAATTGCTTGTATCGATTCTTCACTATCCCATTTTTTACTTCCATTTTCTGTCAAGAGAAGTTCTCCTTTTTCGTTAATGATAAATGTCGTGGGAAGCGCGTATATACCAAGCGATGTAGCAGGGGTTTCTAATTTAACAAAATTCAAATCGTAATTGTTACTGTTTTTGAATCGATTGATTTTATCTAACGACTCATCAGACGCCAACAGAATTGAATATTTATCTAATGATAATTTGTTTTGCAAGGCTTCTAAAGATGGCATTTCTTCAATACACGGTTTGCACCAGGTTGCCCAGATACTAAGAATAACAGTTTTATCTTTATGTTTAGACAGATTATATTGTTTTCCTTTTAGGTTAGACAACTTAACCTTATCAACAAACACTGAATCTGACGTAGTTTCCTGATTTTTTGGTTTGGAACATTGTATAAAAAATGGTGTAATGAGAACCAAAACAATAAAAATCAATTTGATAGAATCACGTATCCAAATGCTGAAAATATGTATTGTAGAATTCCCTGATGAAATAATTCCGATTGTACCTTTCATTTTTTACTTTCCTTAGTCAATCAACATTTATGCATTGTATTGCTTAAGCGTTGAACAAATCTATTTAATCTAGTACCAATCCTGTATAATATTCTCCTCTTGGAGGAGTGAAGTCACCATCCGGGTCACCACTATACAGATAATCCCTTGTGCTTTTATAATACTTCAATTTCAAAACTAACCTTGATCTTTTCCCATGAAATAGAAATTATTCCAAACTTTCTTTGGGAACTTTCTATTTGGTAATCCAAACTTTCTATCATTTCGTTTAATTGCTCAGGAACAATGTTGAAGCGTAATATATCTTCTTCCTCAGAGTAATTATCGGCCAAATGTTGCTCCCAGTTTTTATTGATGATCACGGTCCACTCATCCTTATTAGGTATCGTAAATAGAGCATACTTACCGGCTGGTATAACTCTATTTTCGATTTTTACATTTAAAGGAAAATTGATTGATGTTGCCCGATGTGCCCCTGTTACCCAGACCTGATCATAAGCCACCAAACCACCCCAGATCACTCTTCCTCGGACACTTGGTGAAGAATAATCTATATGGATATGGGCGTCACCAATATTGGTCATTGCCGATTTCCTAGGGCTGCCGGACTTTGGTTTTTCGGCCACTTTGTGCGAATCATGGCCACTATGCTCATGAGGATCAGCTTGATGTGCATCTTCTTGTTTATCCTTTTTTGCATTGCAAGCAACAATTGCAAATAATATAATAGCCATAAACATTAGTTTGATCGTTTTCATATTTAAGTTTTAAATAGTTTGTTAATATTTATTAGTTCATTCTATGATGATTATGTTCTTGTTCGCCATAATGAGAATGATCGTGGTGCTCCATGAAGAAATTTTGTTTTATTGACAAGGTTCTTCTTCGTAAGAATCACATGGTTAATATGGAGACCCATTTGGGCTTAAATATACTGGTCTTCGAAACCGAATATTTTGTGATATTTCATTTATGATTTATGAAATTATGTCTAATTCAGAGAATAGAGGTTCATTCATTCATTGAATTTTGCAATACCTTCATTGTATCAATAACTTTGTTTCGTTCTTGAAAACTGCCCCGAAAAAATCTTTCATTGGTCATATTTTGACATTAAACTCATGAATAAACTCATACTTATTGCACTCTCAGTAATACTGTCTTTTAATATAACAAGTGCTCAGCATTCTGTAGCCCGTTTATGGAATGAAGTACTTTTAGAAGGAATTAGAAATGATTTTGCCAGGCCTACTGTTCATGCCCGAAACCTTTTTCACATATCTGCAGCGATGTATGATTGCTGGGCAGTATATGATCCTGTTGCGAATCCATATTTCCTTGGAAGAGAAATTAATGGTGTCAAGTTTGACTTTGATGGTATACCAGCACCCACCAATACTGATGATGCCATTAAAGAAGCCATTAGTTATGCTGCCTATCGCCTTATTAGTCATAGGTTCGAATTTTCCCCAGGTATAGAAGATACAAAGAAACTTGCTGACGCACTTATGGTGACTTTAGGATACGATATCACCCTTGAATCGCAGTTATACTCTACTGGTTCTCCAGCAGCCATGGGGAATTATCTGGCTGACCAAATAATCAGTTTTGGATTTATAGACGGATCTAATGAAATCTTCGACTATGATAATTTATACTATTTGCCATTAAATAATGCTATGATTGTGGCCAATCCTGGAAATCAGAATCTTCAAGATCCAAACCATTGGCAGCCCTTGGCATTTGATACGTTTATTGATCAGTCCGGAAACGAAATACCTGGACATATACCTGAATTTCTGAGCCCGGAATGGGGAAATGCAGTTCCATTTTCTCTAACCGAAGAGGATGCCACTACATACACCCGAGATGGAGATGATTATATTGTCTATCATGATCCTGGGGATCCGGCTTATATTAATCCCGAAGACAATTCAGCATCTCAAGATTATAAATGGGGTTTTTCCTTAGTGTCTATTTGGTCTTCTCACCTGGACCCAACTGATGGTGTGATCTGGGATGTATCACCAGGTGGTATTGGAAATTTACAATTAGAAGACCTGCCTACAACGAAGGAGGGGCTAAAATCTTTTTATAACAGAACAGATGGTGGAGATCCAAGCACAGGGTACACCATTAACCCCAAAACTGGACAGCCCTATCCAGAACAATTGGTACCGCGTGGTGATTATGCTCGTGTTCTTGCAGAATTTTGGGCTGATGGGCCTGATTCAGAAACGCCACCTGGACATTGGTTTACAATTTTGAACTATGTTAACGACCACCCGGATTTGGTGAAGAAATTCAAAGGTCAGGGTGATACTATTGATGACTTGGAATGGGATATAAAAAGTTATTTCCTCTTGGGAGGAGCAATGCACGATTCTGCAATTAGCTCATGGGGAATAAAAGGATATTACGATTATATTAGACCAATATCTGCCATTCGTTATATGACTGATCAAGGTCAATCATCTGATCCGAGTAAAACTAGTTTTAATGAAGCTGGTATTCCATTGGCTGAAGGATTTATAGAATTAGTAGGAGACGGTGATCCTTTGGTCGGAGAAAATGATGAAAATCTTGGAAAAATAAAACTAAAGGCATGGAAAGGCCCGCCTTACATTGAAGATCCTGAAGTAGATGATGCGGAAGTAGGCTGGATTTTAGGTGAGAATTGGTGGCCCTACCAGCGCCCAACTTTCGTTACTCCTCCTTTTGCAGGATATGTATCAGGACACTCCACCTATTCGCGAGCTGCAGCAAAAATTCTATCTACTCTAACTGGTGATGAGTATTTTCCTGGAGGAGTTGGTGAATTTGCGGCTCCCAAAAATGAATTTCTGGTTTTCGAAGAGGGTCCAAGTGTTGATGTAACACTGCAATGGGCTAAATATTATGATGCCTCTGACCAGTGTAGCCTGTCTCGTATTTGGGGCGGAATACACCCTCCGGTTGATGATATTCCTGGAAGATTGATAGGAGAAAAAATAGGAATTAGTGCTTTCGAACTTGGTGAGAAATTCTTTAACGGGAGAATTGTTTTGGGCGTAGAAAATGAACTCAGTTCACAGATGAGTGTTTTTCCTAATCCCATTCACAATGAAACTGAGCTAAGTTTAAATTTTGGATATGCTTCAAGTTTGGAGAATATTCAACTACATAGTATTGATGGAAAGTTGATTAAAATCTGGAATACCATAGAATTTAAGAAATCATCAAATTCAGTAAAAGTCAAACTTGACAATCATTCAGAAGGAATCTACATATTGAAAATCAAACTTGACGATGAGTTAATTTCCAAAAGGATCCGCATAATAAAATGAATTTGTGATTTCCAATCAAGGTTCTTATTAGCTATTCAGCTCTAACGACTTTGGCAGTACTTATTTTGTTCAATAGTAACTTTATATCTGCTCAATAGTGACATATGTTCAGCTGTTATACAGTTTTTCCTTATACTCAAGAACCATTCTGTTCGAATCAAATTGAGGTATTACATCATTCATTGCAGCTGTAATAATATCAGACCATTTTGTTTTGTCCGAGTAATAAATAGAGATTATTTCTTTCTCTAATATTTTCATAAGACTAACATTATCTTCATCATCCTGTACAGTTTGTATATCCGAAAAACTATGTGGTATAACAAAACTATTCTCCCCATGTCGGGCGAATTCCGGAAACCACCCGTCCGCAATAGAAAAGTTGATTGTCCCGTTCATTGATGCAGTCATGCCACTTGTGCCTGAAGCTTCATTACCATAACGTGGAGTATTTAACCACAGGTCGGCTCCTTTTTTTAATAATGCAGAAAGTTTGAGTTCATATCCAGTTATAAATGCAACTCTCTTCATTGGTTTTATAGTTTTGATCAATTCATTTAATGATTGAGCTCCACCAATATCTTCTGGGTAGTTTTTTCCAGCAAAGATAATTTGCAAAGGCTTATCTTCCCGATTTAGTAAGTGCAGTATTTTTTCAACATCCCTAAAAAGGAGGTCTATTCTTTTATAGGCTGTAACCCTTCTAGCCCAAACTATTGTTAAAACATTCTTATCAAAAAGTTTTCCTGTTTGATTGGCTACTTCATTGAGCAACTCTTGTTTAAGTTCCTTTTTTCTCTCAATTAAAAGGTCAATTTGATTTGTTGACAAGTGTTTTTTGAGATAATGATCAGTCCAATAGTTGGCATTTTGAGCATTTGTTATGGATACTATAGGGCAGATCCCTTCTTCATTTCCCCACATTTGAGTTGCTACTCCCTGATGTATTTTCGAAACACCGTTGGCGATTTTTGAAAACCGAAGTGCTGTAAGTGTATAATTAAGAAGGTCACCTTCAGTCTTTGTTATATCCTTTACTTCTGCCAATGGCAAAGAACCAAAGAAGTTCATCTCATCGAGTAATTTGAGAGGAACAATATCATTTCCTGCTTTTACTGGGGTATGTGTAGTGAACACCAATCGCTTGCGCACCTCTTCAACACTTTTGAATTTGTTGTATAAGGAAAAAATTAACGGCAATCCATGTCCTTCGTTCAAGTGGTAAACATCGGGTTCTATTTTCAATAGTTCCAATAACCTGGCGCCACCAGCACCTAGCAGGATTGATTGAGCAACTTTGGCTGAAAGATCATTGTCATATAATCTAAAACTGATAGAGCGAGACAAGAAATCGTTTTGAGGAATGTCTGTAGTGAGTAAATACAATGGAGCTGTACCAAAAACTTCTGGAGAAAGCAAAAAAGCTTTAACATTAACCAAAGTGCCATGAATGTGGATTTGAAATACTAGCCCTAAATCTTTAAGGAAATGATACTCTTTTCTTTTAAATGCAACCTGGACTAAACCCTCTGGTCCCCTTTCCTGGTCATAGTAACCATTTGAATATAACAACCCAACACCAATCATATCTTGCCCCAGATCAAAAGCACTCTTTAGATGTGAGCCTGCTAAAAAACCCAATCCACCGGAATAAATTTTAAACGATTGGTCTATCGCAAACTCCATACTAAAGTAAGCTACTTTCCTATTTTCATTTTTCATGTTTCTATTTTTTTCAAGTATTGTTAATTGTTCTCTTTGTTACATCGAAAACTTAAATTTCTTTATGTTTGATGAGTTCATATTGTCTCACCGCTTCAAAGAAAATTGAGTGGATGTGTTGTATTCAATTTTTTTATGTTATGAATTTGAGTCTTTATTGTAGTTTTGACATAAGCACAACAATAGACCGGGGGCGAACTAAATAAGAGTTGTCTTCAACCTGATTTTCCCCAAATGACAAAAAGTCATTCGGTGATTCCAAATGCGTATTCACAATCTGGAACCAAGATCCATTTGGAGGGATCTCAAAACACAGTGCTTTCCACCAGGCATTGACCATAAAATGGTATTGGTAACCTCCAGACTCCTCTATGAGTTGGTACGCGATAGCATGTGAGTGGTCATTCCAATCCGGTTCATGGAGTTTTACCCCGTGCCAGATGATGCACTCCTT
>CAXBNB010000042.1:0-13109 GCA_963976505.1 uncultured Reichenbachiellaceae bacterium | reverse complement strand
AGCCTTTAAATTTAAATTCGACTTTCTAAGCAACTGGGTCATCTATTATTTATTAGCCCCCAATATTATACAAAATGCAAATAAACGACACACGATAACCGCTAAAAATCCATCGACTCACCCTTTATTTAGTAAATCGAGTTAGACACTTTGCATAATTGACCAACAAAAAAAGGGAGCAAATGCTCCCTTTTTCTTTCACCCTAAATTTTTCTTAGCTATTTCCTTTGGCGTAATCCGCTAGGAATATTTCCAATCCTTTATCCGTAAGTGGGTGCTTCAAAAGTCCCAAGATTACTTTCAAAGGACAAGTAGCTACATGAGCACCCATTTCAGCACATTTGATCAAATGAATGTTGTGACGAATAGAAGCTGCAAGTATCTCCGTTTCAAAATCGTAGTTGTCAAATATGGTTACGATCTGATCGATCAATTCCAGGCCGTCCATCGATATATCATCCAACCTGCCTAAGAAAGGAGAGATATAAGATGCTCCTGCTTTTGCTGCCAATATCGCCTGTCCAGCGTTGAATATCAACGTACAGTTTGTCCTAATCCCCTCAGTGCTCAATGTTTTGATTGCTTTTACACCATCCTTGATCATTGGGATTTTCACCACAATCTTAGAATCAATTTTAGCAAGAGCCCTACCTTCTTCGACCATGGTTTCATAATCGGTGGCAATTACTTCCGCACTTACATTGTCGTCCACTATATCACATATAGCTTTGTAATGCGCCAAAATATTGGCCTGTCCTGTAATGCCTTCTTTAGCCATCAAAGATGGATTGGTAGTCACACCATCCAATACTCCCAAATCGTATGCTTCTTGAATTTCACCAAGATTAGCCGTGTCAATAAAAAATTTCATTCCTTCTGTATTTATTATGTTGATTATTTTATTTCATTAAAAATTTGCTGAACCACATTAGCATTCATCATACTGTCTTGATGAGAAAATAACTGACTTTCAATTTTTCCCGATTCGATACTTTTCACAGCTTCTTCTATTTCGTGGAAATATCCTGTGCTTACAAACGGCAAAGATAGTTCTTTAATCTTTCCATCGATATTCAATTTCAAATTTTGCCCCATGTAAAACTCATCCAGTTGAATCCAGCCTCGCTCCCCGTAAATTATCGCCTGCCCATGAGTCGTTGAACTCAACGCTGAATAAATTTGGACTGATGCTCCTGTAGCATACTGAAACTGCGCCGCAATACTTTCATCCACACCGGTATCAACGGTATTGGCAGCCACAGTTATAGATTCCGGCATCATTCCAAACACATCGTTTACCAGCGCAATGGGATAAACACCCAAGTCCAACAAAGAACCTCCCGCCAATTTTGGATTCCAAACACGGTGACTGTCATCTCTCGGAAAAAGAAAACCAAAATCAGCCCTCACCAGTTTCACCTCCCCTATCTCTCCCGAACGCACCACCTCCATCATATAGCGGTAAGCAGGCAAAAAGCACATCCATAAGCCTTCCATCAAAAACAGGTTGTTCTTTTTCGCACAATCAATCATCCTTTGTGCTTCCTCTGGATTGATTCCCATTGGCTTTTCACACAATACATGTTTGCCATTTTCCAGGCAGTTGATCACATTGTCAACATGGAAATTGTGCGTTGTTCCAATATAAACAATATCAACTCCTTTGTCTGCATACAGCTCATCATAGTTGTTGTATATGTTGGCATCAGGATATTCACCCACCAACTTTCCTGCATTGCTAAAGGATGCAATCGCCGAAATATTTTGCCCTTCCACTTGCTTTAAACTCGTTGCAAAATTTGGTGTGATGTTGCCGTATCCTAATAATCCCCAATTCATATTTTATTCGATTTACTTTAAAGAAGTTTGAACTTCCTTTCCTTTTGATTTAGAAAAATGCTCTTGACTCAAAAAGAAAAGAATTCACGCACAACTAATAATATTGTGGAAAGTATTTCACCACACAAAGAAAAATTTACTCCGACCCAGTCCGGACAAAGGCATTTAAAAATAAAACCTCCTTACCGCACTCCTGACTGCCGTCAGGAGTCTGGGGATAATCGAATTTTAAATGCCTTCTCACTCTTTCCTTACCCACAAAGTGAGTTCAGTTAAAATTCAAAGTTGATTATATCCATACTACAACCTTTCGTCAGATTCAATTCATAAGTACGTCAACAAATTTCACCATTTACAACAATTACAACAATCGTTTACACAAGTCGTTTTCAACCCTTTTATTCAACCTGAACCAATTAATAGCAGTAATAATTTTTGGAAAGAATAAAATTTCATCTAATATTGTGTAAACGTTTACATTAACTATTCGAAATAATCAGTATTTCCGTCGAGTGACCAAAAAAACCACTATATCAGATATTGCAAGGGCATTGAACACTACTGCGGCCACCGTGTCCAGGGCGCTCAGTGACAATCCTCGAATTAGTGACAAAACAAAAAAACTAGTCAACGATACTGCAAAGGCTTTGGGTTATGAACCCAACCCTGTTGCTGCAGCCTTGAGAAATGGTAGGAGCAAAATAATTGGCGTTATCGTACCTTATATTGACAGGAGCTTTTTCTCCTCTGTGATCAGAGGGATAGAAGAAGAAGTGAAAAAACATGGGTACAACATCATGATCTGTCAATCGCTAGAAGACAAGGATGCTGAAGCAGAAAACATAGACATCCTTATCAATGCCCGGGTTGCAGGGATTGCTCTTTCCCTCGCTAGCAATGATGAAAGTCATTTGACTAAAATCATTAACAACAATATTGCTTTGGTCACCTTTGACAGGGTGGCGGACAACCTGGCTCCTCATACGGTAGCTGCGGACGATTTTGAAGGATCGTACCTCGCCACCAAACATTTGATCGATCAAGGCTATAAAAGAATAGCACATTTGGCGGGAAGCCAGGAAATAAACATTTACCGCAACAGGCAAAGAGGATATAGAGCTGCATTGGAAGAAAACGGTCATGACATTGACAATGACCTCATCGTAAGCACCAATAGTAAAGTTGCTACTGGAAGAGCGTCTGCGGAAAAACTTCTGAATCTGAAAAACCCACCTGATGCCATTACCAGCGCGAGTGATTTTTCTGCTTTGGGAGCATTGCAATTCTGCAAATCAAAAGGGATTAAAATCCCTCAAGAAATCGGAATCACTGGCTTTGCCAATGAACCTTTTACCGAATACCTGGAACCGTCAATGACATCAGTGAGTCAGAATACACTTGAAATGGGGAAGATCGTGGGACAAGTATTTTTTGATCAATTCAATACTGTAGAAAAGCAAACCCAATACAAAAAGATTCTTCTGAAGCCAGAACTCATTATCAGAAAATCGTCACAAAGAATAAGTAATTAATAGACATTGTAAAACATACTTAATAAAACAGAAAATGAAAAAAGTAGTAACATTCGGAGAAATCATGTTGAGACTAGCCCCTCCAGGCTTTTTAAGGTTCTCACAAGCCAACTCCTTCGACGTAGTTTATGGCGGAGGTGAATCAAACGTAGCTGTATCCCTAGCGAACTATGGCGTTCCTGTGGATTTCGTTACCCGTCTTCCAAAAAACGATATCGGAGAGTGCGCTTTAATGGAAATGCGTAAAAGAGGTGTTGGTACTGACAAAATCGTTTTTGGTGGAGATAGATTAGGCATTTATTTTCTAGAAACCGGAGCTGTAAGTAGAGGTAGTAAAGTGGTTTACGACAGGGCTCATTCTTCTATCGCTGAGATCAAATCTGGAATGATAGATTGGAATGAAGTGTTTGACGGAGCTGAATGGTTTCACTGGACAGGCATCACTCCTGCCATTTCTCAAGGAGCTGCAGATGTATGTCTGGAAGCAGTAAAAGCTGCGAGTGACTTAGGCATTACTATTTCAACTGACCTTAATTACAGAGCCAAATTATGGAAATACGGTGGAGACAGAGAAGCCATCATGACTGAATTGACATCTTACTGTGATGTGATTTTAGGAAATGAAGAGGATGCGGAAATGCACTTTGGCATCAAGCCAGATGGCGTGAGCGTGCAAACTGATGGCCACAACGTAAAAGCAGAAGCGTTTCTTTCTGTTTGTCAGCAAATGATGGCGAAATTTCCAAGAGCGAAAAAGGTGATCACAACCCTTAGAGGATCTATTTCTGCTTCTCACAATACTTGGGCAGGTGTACTATATGACGGTAAGAAAATGCTCGAAACTCGTCAATACCAAATCACTGACATTGTTGACAGAGTCGGCGGTGGCGATTCATTTATGGGCGGCTTGATCTACGGATTATTGAAATACCCTGAAGACGATCAAAATGCACTAGACTTTGCGGTAGCAGCTTCGTGTTTGAAGCACACCATTAAAGGTGATGCGAATTTGGTAACAGTAGAAGAAGTGGCAAAGTTGATGGGTGGCGATGCTTCTGGAAGAGTAGCCAGGTAACAAATAAGAATTTAAAGACAATGGAAGGGTCGGTCGATTTATATTTTTTATGAATTCAGGTTTAGTTAGTTTGCAACAGACCGACCCTCTTCATTTTTCTAAAAACATTAATTAAGAAACAAAATGGCAAGATTTACAAGAATAGAAGTAGCAATAAAGATGAAAGAAACAGGGATTGTTCCTGTTTTTTATCACAAAGACATAGAAGTATGCAAGAAGGTATTGAAAGCATGCTATGACGGTGGTATTCGTGTTTTTGAATTCACCAACCGAGGAGATTATGCCCACGAAGTTTTTGCTGCACTTAATAAATATGCAGAAAAAGAAGCTCCTGAAATGATATTGGGGATAGGATCTGTGATTGATGCAGGCACTACCTCTTTGTATATTCAAATCGGAGCAAACTTCGTAGTGTCTCCAATCCTCAATGCTGAAATGGCAAAGGTTTGCAACAGAAGGAAGATTTCATGGTCTCCGGGATGTGGTTCACTTACTGAAATTTCTTATGCCGAAGAACTTGGAGCTGAAGTGACTAAAATTTTCCCAGGCTCTCAGGTAGGAGGACCAAGCTTCGTGGCAGCTGTAAAAGGACCATTCCCATGGTCTAGCATCATGCCAACGGGTGGAGTAGAACCTACAGAAGAAAACTTAAGTAAATGGTTTAAAGCTGGAGTTCATTGTGTGGGAATGGGATCTCAGTTGATCACCAAAGACATCATCGCCAATGACGATTATGCCAGCCTCACAGCAACTTGTGCCAATGCTTTGGCTCTTGCAAAAAAATTGAGGTAATATTAAACGCTCAAAAAAACAAAAGGGGCTGATTTCGCATGAAATCAGCCCCTTTTTCTATTTCAAGTAAAGTAATATTCTAATCCCTTGACTCGCCTTAGGTTTCTATTTTTTCAATAAGTTGTTCTCATCTGGAAAAACTACAATTGGTTTAAATATTTTGGCTTCTTCCAAGTCCATCATCGCATAAGTGATAATTAATACCACATCCCCTACCTGAGCCTTTCGTGCCGCTGCACCATTCATACAAATAATACCAGAACCAGCCTCACCTCTTATTGTATAGGTTTCCAAACGTTCTCCATTGTTGTTATTCACCACCTGTACCTTTTCGCCCTCCAATATATTGGCAGCATCTAGTAAATCTCCATCTATAGTAATACTTCCCACGTAGTTAAGGTTGGCTTCAGTTACCTTAACCTGATGAATTTTCGATTTGAACATTTGAACCATCATAACTCCTACCAATTTCTAATTTTGCGCAAAGAACTGGTTTATTTGAATAAATTTCAATTTTAAAACAGCTTTTATTAATTCAATCTCTCTATTTCGGTCCTCTCCCGGCCTTGGAAATCAGGGACACTATTCAGGATACGTATATAAAAAGCTTAGGTTAAAGACGATAGCAGTATCATTTATCAGGGCAATCGCATTTAAAAATCCTTACTATCCCCTGACCTGATCAGGGGTCTCTTAGGGTTAGCTGTGACACTAAAAGATACCGCAATCAGTGCGGTAAAGAGGTTTTGTTTTTTTATGCGATTGACTTGTGTCATTTGCTTAAAAAATCTTTAAGGTCAGATAGCCTGTCAGTATTGATGAAATCCACACCACTTTCTAATAAAAACTCCCAAGCTTCTGGAGTATCCGGAGTGGCCCAAAGTCTCACTTTTTTATTTTCATCATGCACCTTATTTATAAAAGCTATAAAATTCTTTTTCTCCTCTTGATCTACCTCACCTACTCCTGTCCAGGTCAGAAAACTATTTACATTTTGACTCACTACAGGCATATACATACTTGGGATATTCTTTCCCAGGTCTTCTGGCCTGCCATCTAAAGTAGCTAAATTCACTTCTTCTTGCATTACCTCCGAAATAGGCCTGTTTCCAGATATAAAAACCTTAACCGGGCCATTCTTTTGTTCGCTTCCCTTGTATACTACAGTCAGTATAGATTCATATTTAGCCAATATTTCTTTGAGTGCGATATAAGTAGATATGGCTTCCGTCTTAAAATCTACCATCAAATAAAAGCTACCATTATAACCCTTGTACATTTCCCCATTGTTTTGTTCAATATGTTTTTTTAATGGCGCTAGGTACATCTCTTCTAAAGTCCCTACATCAGCGGGATTCTCAGGTGCATCATGAGTCACCAGCAGCTTTCCATCAATCAAATGAACATCCGCTTCCACAGAAGCAAACCCATTGTCTAATGCATCTAGCAATGGCCTATCGTGCATATAATCATTGTGTGCATGCGCATTTGATAAAGGCCTTACAGGTGCATTTGGCTGACATGCCGTTATAAATAATAGAAATAATATTTTTTTCATAAGTAGGCTAAATAGAATTCAGACCGAAGATAGAAGATATTCTTAAGTCATGGAATCTATTTCCGGCTCATTCTCATAAAATTTAATGTTTGGTGTCATAAACACTGAAATAATTGAATTTAGAAAGAAATCAATGTAGTAAAATGCATAATTTTGTTTTCCTGTACATATTGTCGTTTCCATACAGTTGCAATATGACAATCAGCTAAAAAACACTAGAAAAAATTATCAGATGACAGATAATAATTTGGTTTTTAAAGATCAGGTAATTCAATCCTGCAAAGACAACATCAAAGATCAGGCTGTTTCAACTTGGTTTTCAGACAAGCTTGAAACCACTGAAAATGCATCAGCCTTTTTTCTAGCCTTTGGTATGATAAACAGGAAAATCGAAAGATGTCCGATTAAAATACCAACCTCCCTTTTGGATGGGTTAAAAGAATTGGATGGAGCATTCAACATTGACAATTGGTCATTGGATCAATTTTGTCGATTGGCATTATTAATCAACCTCAATCCTGAAGGGAACAAAGAAAAAATTGAAACATTACTCGCCTCTGCGGATATGCGAGAGCAAGTGATCATCTATAAGTCATTGCCATTTCTGCCAAACCCAAAGGGCTTTGTGTTAAATGCTGTTGATGGGATCAGAACCAACATGATCGATGTTTTTGATGCCATAGCATTGAATAATGCTTATCCATCTAAGTATTTTGACGAATCGGCCTGGAATCAAATGGTATTGAAAGCCATATTCATGGAACGCCCTATTTTTAAAATATATGATCTTGATGCAAGAAAAAATCAAAAGCTAGCTACTATATTGCACGATTTCGTTCACGAAAGGTGGGCTGCAGGCAGGTCTGTTACTCCAGAGTTGTGGCGTATGACCAGCGGTTTTTTGAACAAACAAATTCTGGAAGACCTTCAGAAGGTAGTTGAGACTGGTGCTACAACTGCAAAATCAGCAGCAATCAAAGTACTAGAGGAAAGCAATCATCTACAAGCAACCGAATGGCTCAAGAGCAAAAACATAGGAAAATCCGGAAAATCTTGGGAAGAAATTGGGCATGAAGTTTGGTCTAAAAACCAAATCTAAACATTACAACATTCAAATTTTAAAATCATTAACAACATACAAATGAAATATATTGATCCGCATGTTCACATGACTTCACGTACTACAAACGACTATGAAGCCATGCAAAAAGCAGGAATAGTTGCCTTAATCGAACCTGCTTTCTGGCTTGGACAGCCCCGTACAGAGGTCGGAGCTTTCAAAGATTATTTCAGCAGCATAGTGGGTTGGGAACCGTTTCGATCCTCACAATTTGGAATCAAGCACTACTGCACCATTGGCCTCAACTCCAAAGAAGCCAACAATGAAGCGCTTGCAGAACAGGTGATAGAATTGTTGCCGCTTTTTGCATTAAAAGACAATGTAGTAGCCATAGGTGAAATCGGATACGACGATCAAACCAAAGCAGAAGACAAGTACTTTCGAGCACAAATAGAATTGGCTAAAGAAGTTGGTCTTCCAATAATGATACATACCCCTCACAGGGATAAAAAGAATGGAACCTTGCGCAGCATGGATGTTTTAGAAGAGCATGGGGTTGATCCTTCAATGGCTGTGATAGATCACAACAATGAAGAAACTGCAAAAAGCGTACTTGACCGTGGTTATTGGGCAGCATTCACCATTTACCCTAGAACAAAAATGGGAAGCGAAAGAATGGTAGAAGTGGTGAAACAATATGGATCAGAACGCATTATTGTAGATAGTTCTGCTGATTGGGGAGTAAGCGATCCTCTAGCTGTGCCTAAAACGGCCAATCTGATGAAAGAAAGAGGGATAGCCCAGGAACACATTCAAAAAACATGTTATCAAAATGCATTGGATGCTTATGGGCAAAGTGGCAACATGAAAGAGAGCGATTGGTCTGAAGGAGTTAATTTTGATCAATCTGTTCTGTACGGTGGGAATAGCGTATTAAGAGGTCAAGAACCTAAAAAATCTACTTCTTCCGATATTATTGAGAATTAAGCCAAAGGTTAAATTATGAGGCTTTTTCCATTTTTAGTGCTGATGCGTCCTGCAAATATTGTTACCGCTATATCTGATATAGTTGCTGGTGTAGCCATTGCTGGAGTACTCAGTTTCGGCTTTTCCAGCATTCAAATTTCTGACTTTGTTTATCTAATTCTTTCTACAATTGGCCTGTATGGCGGTGGTATAGTTTTCAACGATGTATTCGACGTTGAAATAGACAAAGTGGAACGACCGGAAAGGCCAATTCCAAGCGGAAAAGTGACTTACAAACAAGCAGTATTTCTAGGCAGCTTTCTTCTATTTTTTGGAGTGGGCTTTGCTTCGTTGGTGAGTATTGTCAGCATGTTAATTGCTATTGCCATAGTAATAGCTTCTTTGGTCTATGATAAATATGCCAAACACCATATCATTGCTGGACCACTAAACATGGGGATTTGTAGAGGATTAAATTTACTTTTAGGAATGAGCATCCTTTCTGGGCAGCTCCCAGGGTTTTGGATGATCTGTTTCATACCCATAGTATTCATTGCCGCCATCACATTGACTAGTCAGGGGGAGGTTTTGGGGAACAACAAAATGTCTATTACATTCGCCTTGTCTTTGGACTTGATTGTAGCTGGTGTCATTATCTTACTGGCCTGGAATGGCATTATGAATTTTTGGACTGTGCTTCCATTTGTACTTTTGTGGATCACAATGAACTTGTCAGCCAAACTAAAAGCCATTACTACAAATGAACCAAAATTCATCATGAGAGCGGTAAAAATGGGCGTATTGTCCTTGATTCCACTGAATGCAAGTTATGTTGCTGGATTTAGCAACTGGACTTATGGATTAGCCGTTTTATTATTGTTGCCAATTTCTATAATATTGTCAAAAAAATTCGCTGTTACATAAGCTGTATTATAGAATCCAACACAAACAAGACAAGTAGTTAAGAGAAGATTAGAGGAGAACACAATGAAGATAAATCAAAATTTTTCCATCAATTACACATACGACATCTTGTTTACACGCGAGTTGTTCGATCCTGCCAACCCCATGCTCAGTGATGTGATCACCAAAAACGGGTCTGATAAAGCAATAAAAATAGCTTTTGTAATTGACAAAGGCCTGAATGATTGTCAACCCGAATTGATTGGAAAAATCGAAAACTACGTTTCGAAACACGAAAAAATAAATATGGCTTGCCCTCCACTTATTGTTCTGGGTGGAGAGGAAACCAAAAACTCTACGGAAGAATTTGTAAAAACGCTTTCCATGGTCAATGACGCCAAAATTGACAGACATGCTTTCGTCATTGCAATTGGAGGTGGGGCAGTGCTCGACATGGTAGGATTTGCTGCAGCCATAGCCCATAGGGGCATCAGACATATCCGAATACCCACGACAGTCTTATCTCAAAATGATTCTGGAGTTGGTGTTAAAAATGGAATCAACTATTTCGGAAAGAAAAATTTCTTAGGGAATTTTTCTCCCCCTTTCGCAGTAATCAACGACCTGACTTTCCTAACCACTCTCGATGAAAGGGACTGGCGCTCAGGAATGTCTGAAGCGGTAAAAGTAGCCTTAATCAAGGACAAAGATTTTTTTCTATGGTTAGAACAAAATGCAATAGCGTTAAGCAAAAGAGACCTTGATGCCATGGAAAAACTGGTATTTGATTGCGCTCAGTTACATACAGATCATATATCCAATAGCAATGATCCATTTGAAATGGGCTCATCAAGACCTTTAGATTTTGGACACTGGGCAGCACACAAACTGGAACAGCTGACAAAATTTGAAGTAAAACACGGTGAAGCAGTGGCCATAGGCATTGCCCTGGACATAGCTTATGCCATGCATGCAGGATTTCTCGATGCACAAACAACTGATAGGATACTAAAGTTATTAAGTGATTTAGGGTTTAATCTATTTCACCCCTTTCTTCTCGATCCAACAGGAACAAAAATAAATCCCGAATTGATAAAAGGCCTTGAAGAATTCCGTGAACACCTCGGCGGTGAACTCACCATTACCATGGTAGAAACAATCGGCGAGAAATTTGATGTCCATGAAATGAACAGCGAATGGATCGAAAAGGCAGTATTTACTCTGGTAGAAAAGAAAGAAATGTATGCGTATTAACAAACATCAGGCACACCTCACCTATTGTAGCAACATTCATGCGGGTGAATCCTGGAGTGCTACTTTCTCAAATCTCAAAGAATACACTACCAAAATCCGTGACGGCTTAACATCCGAAAGCTTTGGGATTGGTTTGAGGCTTTCCAGTGAAGCCTCATTGGAAATTTTGAAAGGAAACAATCTTGACGATTTCAAATCTTGGTTGACAAGTGAAAACATGTACGTTTTCACCATAAACGGCTTTCCTTATGGAGGTTTCCACAATCAGGTTGTGAAAGATGACGTACATACACCGGACTGGTCAACAACAGATCGTTTAGAATATACAAAACGGTTATTTGACATTTTAGCCCAACTTTTACCCGAAGGTATGGACGGCGGAGTATCCACCTCTCCTATTTCTTACCGTTTTTGGCATAAGGATGAGTTGGCACTCGAAAAAGTAAAAGACACAGCTTGCCAACAACTCATTGACTTGATAGTTTACTTGTCGGAAATCAAAACACGAACCGGAAAAAGCCTTCACCTGGACATGGAACCAGAACCAGATGGTATTCTGGAAACAACAGATGAATTTGTTGACTTTTTCAATAACTATATCATTAAAAAAGGCATCCCGTCAATTAGCAAAAAGCTCCAATGTGACTCGAGCCATGCTGATACAGTTATCAGAGAGTACTTTCAACTTTGTTATGACGTTTGTCATTTTGCCGTTGGGTACGAAAACCCCAAAGACGCCATTGCTAAAATCGAAGCAGAAAATATTAAGATCGGTAGGATACAAATAAGTGCCGCACTTGGCTCTGGAGTAACCAGTTCCGAAAGTCAAAAGGCAATAGTGATAGAACAGCTCAAAAGATTTGATGAACCCACGTATTTGCACCAAGCTGTTGTTAAGAAAACAGATACCCAATTGGTAAGATTCCCAGATTTGGGTGTGGCTCTGGCCAATCTTGACAACCCGGATTATGCAGAGATACGAACACACTACCATGTTCCGGTTTTCACTGAAAAATATGAAGAGCTGGTATCCACTCAACAGGACATCATAGAAACATTGGCAGTTTGGTCCAAAAAAAACTTCACCAATCACCTCGAAGTAGAAACATATACATGGGACGTATTGCCAGAAAACATGCGGACAGATATTGTCAGTTGTGTAGTTAGAGAACTCGATTGGGTAATTAAGACAATAGATTAACTTTCTTAAGGGAATGAAAAAAACTGCGGTAATCAATGTTGTTGGCTTGTCCAAAAAACTTTTAGGTCAAAACACACCGTTTTTGACCAAGTGGTCGAAAAACAAAAACATTTCTAGCATAGACCCTGTGTTGCCCGCAGTTACCTGTCCGGTTCAAACAACCTACCTCACAGGAGAATGGCCGGAAAAGCACGGTATTGTTGCCAATGGATGGTTTTACCGTGATGTCCAAGAGGTAAGGTCCTGGCATCAATCAAACAAGCTCGTACAAGCTCCCAGTATTTGGGATCATGCTAAAAAGATTGACCCCACTTTCACTTGTGCCAATATGTTTTGGTGGTTCAATATGTATTCTACCGTTGATTATGCCGTTACTCCCAGACCACAATATCGAGCGGACGGACTAAAGATCCCTGACTGCTATTCTGCTCCAGCCGATTTACGTGATCGCCTGCAAGACGAACTTGGCACCTTCCCGTTGTTCCATTTTTGGGGACCAAAAACAACTATTAAGTCAAGTGAATGGATAGCCAATGCATCGAAGAAAGTCTATGAGTGGCATAATCCCGATTTATTGTTGGTGTACCTCCCACACCTAGATTATGTGCTTCAGAAATTTGGACATGATGACAAACACCTGCCAAAGGATTTACAAGAAATAGACAGGGTTTGTGAAGACCTCATTACCTACCTTGAGCAACAAGGTGTAGAGGTTAATGTGATTTCAGAATACGGCATCACCAATGTGAGCCAGCCTATACACATCAACCGCGTTTTAAGAGAAATGGGATTGATTGCAATAAGGGAAGAAAACGGCCTTGAATTACTCGATGCAGGAATTTCAAAAGCCTTTGCTACTGCCGACCATCAAATAGCTCATATCTACATCAACGATTTGAGTCAAAAAGATGCGATCAAGGCCAAATTAG
>CAXBNB010000041.1:0-13124 GCA_963976505.1 uncultured Reichenbachiellaceae bacterium | reverse complement strand
CATTTTCTAATGATTCATTTTCGAAGCGACTCGTGTATTTCCACTCTTGATTACTTCCACCTTTTTTTACAATTAACTTCACTCCGTACCACCGCTCCAGTGTTCTGAATACTTCTTCCTGCGATGCTTCATGAAAAGATAAAATGCCATTTTTCCAAGCAAGCAAATTCTCAAATTCACTTAAATTCATTTCGAATTTTTTTTCAGATTTGGAATACGACAATGATTCTCCTTCTTCTAGGTACTCATCCTCAATGATTCGATCAAGGTCTGATATTACCACTTTACCTTCTGTAAGCAATACATCTATAGATGCTTCTTCCAAATAGGATCGAACATTGAATTCTGTACCCAATGCGGTAATGCTCACTTTTGAGGTTTCTACAATAAATGGAAGGTTTTTATTTTTTTCTATATCAAAATAGGCTTCACCATGAAGTTTGATATTCCGATGAGCATGTCCAAAACCTTTTTGGTATTCTACTTTGCTTTCGGCATTGAGCCACACTTTGGTGCCATCCGGTAAAAATATTTGAGACTTCCTACCTTTAGGATTTTCCTTTACAATCATTGAAAGCCCATTGCGCTCTGTTGAAGATTGACTTAGGTTCATTAGAAAAAAAACACCTAAAGCAAGCACAATAGAGGCTGCCAACGACATCCAAACTGTTTTATAACTTTTTGTTCTCGGTAATGCTATCGTCTGACCCTCTTGACCATTTGAATGATCTTCAAAAATACCCCTACTCAATTTGCTATAAGCCCTATCAATATTGGTCTTATCCAAAGTGATGGTATCATTGGAATTTTCCCAATACTCCCGAATGGCTTTAAATTTTCGCTTATTCTCAGGCGAATCATTAATCCATTGGATTAATTCACGAACTTCCCAAGTATTGAGATCGCCCATTAAATAGGCATAAATAGATTTGTCTGGATTGAACATAAGTGTTATTGTCTATTATGTTAGACACAACCCATGAGGAGATTCCCTAGTGGGGATTAAAACTTTTTAAAAATACTGTGAACCACTCCACTCTATGGTAGGTAAGACTAAAATAAAAACCTCCAAAATACTCATACCGGACGACTGTTCTCCTCGGCTTTCGTAGTAATCTTCAATTGAAATTCTGATTTTTTTTACCGCTGAGTATAGATGACTGTCAACTGTTTTTGTGGAAATGTCCAGCAATTCTGCTACCTGTTTATAGTTCAGTCCATCTTCTTTTACCATGCGGTAAATAATGCGCCCTTTTTCCGGTAAAGCATCTATGGCCTCATTTATTTTTTCATACAACTCTTGTGAGAGCAAATCACTTTCAGGATTCTGGTTTGTACGAATGTATTTGAAGTCAATGGAATCTACTTCGATGTGTACCAAATCCTTCTTTTTGTCCCTGACGGCATTCAGTGTACGGTTTTTAGTAGCTTTGAATAGGTAGTTTTCTATGTGTTCTACTTCGCAAAGCTTTTGTCTGTTTTTCCATATAGTAGTAAATACATCCAGTACAATCTCTTCGGCTAAAACAGAATTTCTAATAAGTGAGAATGAAAAATGCAATAACCTAGGATAGTAGCAATCGAACAGCTCTCTAAACGCTATCTGATCTCCGTTTTCACAGATGCGAGCTATTATAGTTTCTATATTAATTGACCTTCTTTTCAAACGTCAAGGCTGTTGGATGACTAAAAAATAACAAAGTGGGATAGGGCAATTTAATACTATTATTTTATTAAATACAAATGAAATGACCATCGACCTTGACAATTATACTGCAACAGGCGGTTGGTTTTACAAAAAAACCGATAGAAAAAAGGAGTCAATTTCTTTTTTCTATCGGTTTTCAGAAAGGTATTGCTTGGCTTAATTCTTAAGAATCTGCTTGTCCTTAAGCATTGCTTTTTCGAGCTTTTTGTAGTTGACATCCTGCACTGATACTTTATCATCTATGGCAATGCTAGCAGCCGTTGCTGCGGATTGACCCAATATCATAAACACCGGCTCCATACGGATTGAACCAAAAGCCATGTGTGTAGAAGACGGGCATACTGGCACAAATAGATTGGTGCACTCCTGTTTCTTTGGAACGATTGATTCATAGGCAATCGGATATGGTCCAAAACCTCCGACTTCTACATCCCCTTCATTTTTTACATAGCCTTCTTTGGTGACATACCTTTGGCCATGATGAGAATCCATGGTATAGGCACCCATGCCTACAGATTTTTCAACAGGCAGTTTTTGTTTACAATGATTCTCGGTCATCACAAAATCACTGACCATACGACGCACTTCACGCACATATAGCTGAGGTGACCAATTACCATATTTTTCATATTCATCCTTTGGTAGACCCCATCTACTGATTTCTTCTCTAATGGATTCAGGAATACGAGGGTGGTAGGCCAATGTCCACATCAGACCCAATTGATAAGTCTTATGTGCTTCACGGATTTTATCTCTGGTTTCATAATCTCCTTCAGCATAATTGTAGTTTTTGCCAATATAGTCGGTAGAAAACGGCCCTCTATTGTTCCAATCCGTTTTTCGGTTGGGCATGTCAGAGGGAATAAAGTAAGGGGAAACGGCTCCTGCTTCGATTGCTCTAAAAAGCAATTCATATTCTAATTCATTGTAGCCTTCTGGTTTTTTAAATGGAATTCTATTCTCAGGAGCATCAGTCAAACACATTCGGTAACAATACGCTTGTATTTTGCTGTCTCCAGTACCATCTCTTTGGATGTCAGGATTAATATTTGGCAATAAGCCACTGCTTGGCTCGCCCGTTCTAATGTAGGGATCAACTCCATCAGGAAATTGATGGTATTTGCCCAAAGCAGTTTGAACTCCATTTAAAGTTTCGCCATACTGATCATTGCTTTCCCTGCCTACTGCATAGCTGACTCCTGCAAGTGCCATCAGGTCACCCTCATAAGTTGCATCTATGAACATTTTAGCAGAAAATACTTTTCCGGATTCCATTTTAACCGTTTCAATCCTTCCCTTGTTCAACTTCAAGTCGGCATCCAAGTCAAGTCGTTCATTGTAAATGACTTTCACATCATTTTTGCGAATCATATCTTCATAAATTTCAAGAGCCATGCTTGGTTCAAATGTCCACATCGCATCTTCTTGACTACTGGTACGAGTTTGACCTCCGTCTTTGTATTCCTCTTTCTTCTGCCATTTCCAATTTTTAGGATCCTGGTATTTTTTGGCTACCCTTTGATAAAACGCTCTCGAAAGACCTCCAATCACTTGTTTGTTGCCTATATCCGTTTGCCCCAAGCCTCCGGTAGTCAATCCTCCAAGTCGGTCGGCAGGTTCTATCAATACCACCGTTTTGCCCATTTTTTTTGCCTGAATGGCAGCCACAACTCCCGCTGAAGTACCGCCATATACTACTATATCAAAAGTCGTATCATAGGTTTGGGCAATAGAAAAAGCCGATAAATGCAAAAAAATAATTGTTGAAAGTATGCCAATAACTTTCGAATCAATAGGTCGGTATTTCATAGATTTTAATTGGAAAAATTTAGTTCTTAGATGCTAATTCAAATATTAATTAAGATCAAGCGAAAGTATTTGACCTTGATTGAGCAATTTGGCTTCTAAATCGCTATATGCCACATCCTGTACTGCTATGTTTTGATCAATAGCAATGCTCGCTGCTGTTGCGGCAGACTCACCCAAAATCATAAACACCGGCTCCATACGAATCGAACCAAATGCTATATGACTAGATGACAAGCATATTGGTACCAACAAATTGGTGCATTCCTGTTTTTTCGGAACTAGCGACTGATATGAAATTTGATATGGCTTACTAGTATGCACACCTAAGTCTCCTTCGTTTTGCACAAACCCTTCTTCAGTAATATAACGCTGGGTATTGTGAGAATCCATCGTATAGGAGCCCATACCTATCGGAGATGGTACTTCCCGTTTTCTCAATACATCGTTTTCTGTTGTTACATATTCGCCAATCATTCTACGTGCTTCCCTGATGTACAGTTGATGAGGCCAGTTGCCATTATCAGTAAACTCATCCTTAGCAAGTCCCCATTCATTCATCTTTTGCTGAATGTCTTCAGGAACACTTGGATCATTGGCTACAAAATACAACAATCCTTTTTGATAATTTTCATGCTCTTTGATGATCTCATTTCTTCTTTCATAAGAGGCTTCAGGATAGTCATAGTTCATACCAATATTATCACTGCTGAAGGGTCCATGATTGTTGGTATCTGTTTTTTTATTTGGAATAACATCGAACTTATTGAACCATTCTTTCCATCCTGCTTCAAATATCCTTGCCAACAGCTCGTACTGTTTTGGATCGTAATTTTCCGGTTTAGGAAACGGCACCCTATTTTCTGGGTGATTACTCATACAAGTACGAAAACAATATGCCTGTACTTTTGTGTCAGCCTCTCCTCTTATCCCTGGCTTTTCAGTAGAAATTTTTGGCAACACACCACTGGTGCTATCACCCGGGATTTTATAGGGGCTAATATTTATCCCTCCAAAATGATGTTTGTGGTGTAAAATTCCGACCTGTATGCCATTCCATTCTTCATCATAGACACTGGATGCTTCTCGACCCACATGGTAGCTCACGCCCGATGCAGCCATCAAATCTCCTTCATAAGTGGCATCAATAAAAACTTTCCCTTTATAAGTCTTTCCACTCAATGTCGTCAATGAGGTTATTTTACCATTTTCAACCTGTACTCCACTCTTTCTGTCAAGCCATTCATTTCGATAGATTGTAATGTTGTTTTCAGAAACAAAATCTTCAAATACCTGTTCGGCTATGTGTGGTTCGAAAATCCACATAGTTCTGTTTTTTCCATCTATAGCCGGGGTTCCCTGCCCCTTATTCCCATACTCGGATTTTTTCTCCCATTTCCAATTCGTATCATCGTTGTAATAGGTCCATATTCTGTGGTAAAACTCTCTTGAAAGTCCGCCGATTGTTTCTTTCTTGCCAGTATCTGTGAATCCTAGCCCACCAGCGGAAAGTCCTCCTAAATGCGTGTCGGGAGAAACAACAATTACTGATTTGCCTGAACGTACTACCTCCACAGCAGCAGTAACAGCGGCAGCTGTTCCGCCATAAATAATCACGTCTGCCCTTTCGGAAGAATCATCCACAACTGGAGTACAAGAAGAAATGCCAAGCGCTAAAATGCCAAGGCCTAAAAAGATTGATTTTAAATAATAAGTCATGATTTAGATTTATAAATGAAGGATATAGTGAGATGCATTTTTCGTAATAATAGTCAGTGAATTAAAGTAATTTATACTATTAACTTGTGATGCTTTGTTAAACAATTTGAATTTTCAAGATATTAATGTTTCTGTTGAAATCAAATTTATTGATAAATCGAATTGGTCTCAAAACAGTAGTATTGAATATTATGCTTTTGAATCCTAGAAAATTAAACACGTGATTTCTTCTAAATAAGAACTGATCGCATAATTTGGGAACAAAATTTCCACTGGTTAGCGTTATTTCCTATTTAAAAAAGGAGTTCAAACAACTAGGAGTTAATGAAGGATAAATTTTAAAACCAACTATCGAAGTAGCGGATAATGTGGAGTGTGGAAAACTTTAAACATTAACCGGATCTTTGTTTATGCAAAGCAAATAATCATCATTAGTGCATAATTCCCTTTTTCTTTAGGTATTCATACTTTTCCCCGCAATTCATAGTAGTCGAACCGGTGACGTAGGATTCCCCATTTTTTTTGCCTTGATCCTTAAGATACTGAGCTTTGTTTACTGCAACAAAGGCATTATAAAAAGACTGGGCTTCTTCCCTAAAAATATCAATGATATGCCCATCAATCTCTTGATTGTGTGCATCATTATCTGGAAAAGTCTCAATAAGTAGCGTAAGCTCCTTTTTCATCTGCTCATTATCATTTATATCAAGTTTTCCATGATTGAATTTGGGGACACCTAACGTAAATTTGATTACGTATTGTGCTGCATAAATATCTGAAGCGTCTAACGCTATACCTTTAGCCTCTAATTCCTTTTCCATAGGCAAAGCAAAGGTTTCAGCAATAAATGAACGCTCTGTACCATCTAGCACAAACAAGTCATCGTAGGTTTCCTGTAGTTTTTTTGTTCCAGCTAGTGAATCTTTTCCTTTCCGTTTGTTATCTTTCTTTTTGCTCTTTAGTTCTTTTTCTGCGGGTATTAACTCCGAAGCGGCTGTATTCCACGTATGGAGAAATTCGTAAAGTGGCTGTTTGATTTTACTTCTTTCTGCATGACTAAGTGTGGCTACTTTGTCTGCAACGGTTTGCTGTGCAAAACATTGAAATGCAAAAAGGCATAACAATAAAAACAATATTGGACTTTTAGCTGAGGTCATTAAAATGGCATTTTGAGATTCTGATCACCAATATAAGTAAGAATAAGAAACATCTCCACTCCTCTTAAGACCTTTTTATCTGATGGATAGAAAATAATACATGCATTATTCGATAATTTGAATCGGTAATGTTGTACCTACGTATCATTTAATATGAGACCTAACGGTCAGAAAGGTGATTAAGTGGGTTTGCATAAAAATTTTCCAGAGGCAGAATGTCAAAGAATCCCATCCATTAATCAATAAAAAAGGTGCCCTATCGAGGCACCTTCTTGATTCAAACAAAATACTACGAGATGTCTTATCTGTTGATAAGAATCCTTGTTGTTGTGGAATATTGTTTGGTGTTTAATGATAAAAGGTACATGCCATTGTTGAGGTCACTTATATCAAGATTGTTGTGAATTGATGTTAGGTTATCTGACAACAATAGCTGGCCATCCAGATTGTACATTCTTATGGTCAATTCTTCATACCCTGGATTTTCTATTTTCAGCCAGTTCTTAGCTGGATTAGGATACACCTTGTATTCCACTGCAAAATCTTCTACTCCAGTCGCTATTCCATTGATGGTAAAACTTGCTGTCTGCTCCCCTTCATAGTTATCCTCTTCAATAGTGACAACTACGCTATAAGTGCCAGCCTCTGAGGGTGCATCCACTAAACCATCGTAAGTGATGGTGTGGCTTAATCCGGCAGGATCGGTAGTTACTGTTGGCGTTTTGACAGACCCGTCTGCATCCTGTTCCAAGTCCGAAAGCGCAATCGTAGCAGTCGCTTTTGAAATGGTGAGTACACCATTTGCGGGCTGTATTTCATAATTAGCATCCGAACCTCCGGTCACCTCAATGGCATATTCTCCTACATTGCTGGTTGGCACAGCACTGGTACTAGCGATAGGTTTTTCAGCTAAATCAGCCTGCACATCACCATTAACAAAACCAGAATATTGAATAGTTAATTCAGGATTTTCTCCTCCAAAAATTCTCGACTTGTTATCAGCTGTAGCCGTCAATGGTGCTTTTTGAATGCTAAATGTTTGTTGCGCTGACTGTGCTTCGTACTCAGCATTGCCAGACTGAAAAGCCTTCACAATAAAGCTTCCGGCTCCTATCACAGTAATTATACTACCTTGTAAGGTTACTGCATTACCACCGTCAATCAACTCAAAACTAACTTCAAGCTGTGATGACGCTTCTGCCTGAATTTCAAATGGTGAACTTCCATAAGTTTTTTCACCGATTGACTGAATGGAAAGAGTCTGCGTCTTCATTTGATCTACTGTTACAGTCCAATCTTGTACATCTCCATTCTCCGCTGTTACCGTATAGACGACTGTGGAAGAAAAATCTCGCGCCACATCTGAAGTAGGATTTATGGTGGCTAGGTCAGAAATAGAAAGTTCAGGGGATAAATTGGTGATGTCTGAAGAAGCGCTTACAGTCAAGGTAATGGTGTGATTAATTTCATCTATAATCGATGTACCTACCTGTCCCTCAACTGAGAATGCAACTATATCATTAGCTGAGTTTAGTGCTCTATTCACTGTAATAATAAACTCATCAGACGTAGTGTCACCCGACCCATCATCAGCTGTAACGGTGACAATAGAAGTTCCAATGCCTACTTCCGAAATAGTGAGAATAGCTCCAGTATTGCTAACTGTAACTGCATCGGTATTTGTACTTGATACCTCATAGGTAAGTGCATCATTATCCTGATCTACAAATACGGTTCTCAAATCAATTTCAAAAGTTTCAAAGCCTTCATCCAATGTTTGATCTGCAATTGGATTAGCTACTTCTGTGCTTTCATTTTCATTGAGAATAGTGATGGTAAATACTTCTTGATAAATTCCTCCATTACCATCATTCGTTTCCATTCTTATAGAATAACTTGACTGTGTTTCAAAATCATAAACTGCCGCTGCTCTTAACTCATTTTCATTGATGGAAAAAGCTGCGTTATCTGCATCACCTTCTCCTGGCACCAATTCATAAGTATGACTTGCTCCAGCATCCAGATCGATAGTTGAAAGTAAACCAACAAAGTCATGGATACTGTTGTTTTCAGTCACCTCACTTACACTCAGCAAGATATCTGTAGGTGCTTCATTGACATCATTTACCACAACAGTAAACTCATCAGACGTAGTGACACCCGACCCATCATCGGCTGTTACTGTAACGATAGAAGTCCCAAGACCCACTTCCATAATAATGAGTGTAGCTCCAGTATTACTAACTGTCACGGCTTCTGTATTCGAACTAGAAACCTCATAAGTAAGTGCGTCACTATCCTGATCCACAAATACCCCACTCAAATCAATTTCAGTGGTTTCAAAAGCTTCATCCAATGACTGATCAGCAATAGGATTAGCTACTATTATACTTTCGTTTTCATTGAGGATTGTAATTGAAAATACCTCCTGATAAGTACCTCCATTGCCGTCATTGGTTTCAATTCTAACAGTATAACTTGCTTGAGTCTCAAAGTCATAAACTGCTGCTGTTTTTAGCTCATTTTCATTAATGGAAAAAGAGGTGTTATCTGTGTCTCCTTCTCCAGATACCAGAACGTAAGTGTGGCTTTCTCCGGCATCCTGATCGGTGGCAGACAGTAACCCAACTACTTCTCCTGTTCCATTGTTTTCAGCTACTTCATTTGCACTCAGTAGGATATCAGTGGGTGCATCAGGTATGTCGATCACGGATATTATAAACTCTTGTTCATCAGTCAAATTGCCGTCATCACTCATCACCACAATCGTATAACTGTCTTTGGTCTCGAAATCGAAATTTGAAGCAACAAGGAGCTGATCACCCGAGATACTAAAAGAAGCATGGTCATCGTCACCTGATCCTGGTATTATGTTATAAGTAAAACTACCCGACAATGCTTCCCCGAAAGTTGCAAAAGTTCCAAGAAGAGTTCCAATACTTGTATTTTCATTGATCTCCGTGTTACTTAATTCAATAGAAGTGATTTGAGCAGGTAGGTCATTGACATTTACAACAATAACTTTTTCATAAGTCAAGCCGCCCTGATCGGTAGTGACCAGCTCTAGGTTATAGACAGACTGAGTTTCAAAATCTAACACTTCCGCAGTTATCAATTTATCACCGTCTATCTCAAATGCATCATTATCTGTAATTCCCGTTTTAAATGAGTATGTGTGCGTATCACCTGAATCTTCATCGATGGTAGTGAGTAAACCTACCACAGTACCTATAGAAGAACTTTCATCGACTGCATTATTCGAAAGCTGTAGGTCAGTGGGCGTTTCATTGATATCGTTGAGGTTGATTGTCAATTGCTTGGTGAAAGTACCTCCATTGCCATCGTCGGTCATCACGTCCACCAACCACACCGAAGACTCTTCATAGTCAAGCGTTTCAGTAGTCACCAATTCATTACCATTGATGATGTCAAACGACACATTGTCGTTTGCTCCTGATGCAAAAGTATAACTGTGCGCATCGGCAAAACTTGCATCTATTGTTGAAATCGTACCCACTAGAGTACCAGGAGCTGCGTTTTCGTCAATAACATTATTTGATAATATAATATCTGTAGGTGCTGCCAGTTTTTCGGATATAGTCACTTCCCAATTTTGCGGTGTTCCATCTTCCGCTGTGACTGTATATATCACTGTAGATGTAAAATCCTGTTCCTCTCCTGTATTAGGAGAAATAGTAGCTTCTTGGGATATTGTTATGGTTGGGGTTAAAGCTGAAAGATCAGTCCCAGCTTCAGCTTCGGCTGTCACAGCATGGGATTCGGTAAAAATAATTTCAGTTCCACTGATTTCAGTGAATGTAAAATTACTAATGTCATTTTCCGTATAGGCCAGGTAATCTATTCCAATATCAGTGGTATGGTTAGAAGTATTACCAACCTCACTTACCGGATAATTACTAAAGGCAGAATTCTGAAAATGAAACTGTAATCCAGGAATGTCATTTACATCGCCATGATTGCTACTATTTCCAGACAATGTGAGTGTAGCAGAATATCCATCAGCTGCCACATCCAATGTTGCGGTTAAACCCGGTGGCAGGTTGTTGATATTGTAATCTACTCCATGCGTAAGTATGCCTCCTCCACTGGTAAAAGTATCGTCAATGATAGAAAGTACTGCTAACCCCTCGATGGAACCATCATTAGCTGCAGCTTCAGTAAAACCTCCGAATGTGATATTGTATTGGCTTATTAACCCCACATCATATCCAATTACAAATAGCCGGCTACCGTCGGGAGAGGCAGTTACTCCTGATGGATAAGCGTCTTCGTTGGATAGGTCCAAAGTAGTTCCATCATTGCTGGCACCTGCCGATAAATCAAATGGTATATTCAACTTATATCTGACTGCACTTCCTTCATTATCACCCACAACAATCATGTACCTACCGCTTTGCGAAAAAACTACTCCTGAAGGGCCACCTTCTTCATTTTCGACATTAAATGAAACCTCGTCATAGGAGGCTGTAGAGAGCTCAAAAGGAGTTGTCAAACTGTATTGATAAATAGAATAATCATTTCCCCCGACAAGGTACATTTTACTTCCATCAGTGTTAAATGTGAAGCCATATGGGCTTTCATCTTGTGCAGAAACACTGAAAGAATTGCCACTGTATGCTGCTGCTGTTAGATCGAAGGCAGTAGATAAATTGTACTGTACGATTTCATAGTTATCGCTAGATAGTACAAACAATCTTGTTCCGTCAAGTGAAAAGTAAATGTCTTCTGGACTACTGGCATTAACTGAAATATCTAATGAAATTTCTGTATAAGAAACCGTACTGGATAAATCGTATGCTTCCGAAAGGCTATATTCAAATACTCTATCATTGTCATTTCCAGCAAAATACATCTTCATACCATCATTGCTGAAAGTAAGACCTGTGGCATATCCATCCTGAGAGGATATATTGACAGAACTTCCCGAATAAGTAGCTTGTGCCAGGTTCAAAGGATCTCCATAGAAAACTACAGGATTATTGTCTCTAAAGTCAATGTCAACTTCTGTATTGAACGACAAAGCATTGGCTACTTGAGCAGCATTCCCTCCATCGAATGCAGCATCTTCAAAATTGATTACTAAACCCGTCAGATCATCATTATCTTGATGATTTGTGGCGTTTCCAGTCAGAGTAAGTGATGCTGAAAAACCATCACCAGCGACAGTCAATAGAGAAGCAATCCCAGCTGGCAGATTGCTTATAGAATAATGTGAGCTCTCTACAAGAGTGCTCCCTGCATTTACAAAAGCTTTATCATTCAAGAAAATATCAAGACTCCCCTCTATGCTCCCGTCGTTGTATGCAGATTCTGCGAATTCACCTTTATCGATTGCATATTCGAAAATAGCATCATTAAATAATCCAAGTACATACATCCTAGTCCCGGATGGATTAAAGATCAAATCCACAGGACCCTGATCCTGTTGTTCCATGCGAAAGTTTGTATCAAATTCTACTCCATAAGTAATATCGAAAGGAGCTGCTAGAGCATATTGATTTACCTCATCTCCTAAACTACCTATCACAAGTAATTTCAGCCCATCTTTACTAAAAGCAAGTCCTCCTGGGTTTGATTCTTCGTTGAGTACACTTATTGACCCCTCAAAAGACACGCCTGTTGTGATGTCGAAAGCACTGCTTAACGCATATTGATACACACGATCACCAGATGTTCCCACCATGTACATTTTCGTGCCTGATGGATTGAAAGTCAATCCCTGAGGGTATCCATCTTGATCTACCACACTGAGCGCCACATTATGGGTGACCGTTCCAGAAAGATCAAAAGGAGTGCCCAAGGTATATTGGTTGATTTCGTCCTCTTCTGCCCCTGTGGCAAACATTTTGGTACCATCAGGGCTAAATGCAATTCCGGTTGGAGTTACATCTTCTGCGGAAATGTCAAACATCACTTCATCATAAGTCATCCCATCAATTTCAAAGGGAGAAGCTGTGCTGTATTGATAAATAGCATCACCATTGTTTCCTACAAGATAAAATTTCATTCCATCTGAGCTCATTGTAATACCTGTGGCGGCATTATCAAGACCTAGAATCGAATATGGAGTCTTTTTTGTAAAACTTGCATAGTTCACATCAAACCCATTTCCATACGAAATAGAGGGATTGTTATCCCTAAAGTCAATACCTACATTTGTCGAACCTGCAACACCCAAGATGTCTGATGCATCACCACTTAAAAAAGCACTGTTTTCAAAAGAGATTTCAATAGACGCAAGGTCGTTGACATCTTGATTCTCTGTAGCACTTCCAGTAAATGATAAGTTACCAATCGTTCCTGTACTGTTTATTTCAAAACCTGGTGTCAAGCCAGAGGGCAAATTTGTTAGAGTATAATCCACTCCATGAGTAAGGGTGCTACCTGTACTCGTAAAATAGTCATTGGTGATTTGAACGGTAAGAAAACCAGCAACAGACCCTGTATTGGATTGGCTTTCTTGAAATCCATCAGTAGAAATGGAATATTGCGATATATCATATTGACCATTCATGTCAGAAATGAACAACCGAGAGCCATCGTTACTAAAGAAAACCCCACTTGGATTGGAAACTACATCTGTTACATCTAAGAAAATCCCTTCGTAAGTTACTCCTGCAGTAATATCAAATGAATTACTCAAGCTATATTGAAATATCGTATTCGAAATTTTGCCCGCTACAAACATCTGTGTTCCGCTTGCATTAAAAGTC
>CAXBNB010000040.1:0-13128 GCA_963976505.1 uncultured Reichenbachiellaceae bacterium | reverse complement strand
ATAATCAGCATTGTAAAAATTGATTTACTCCGGATGATAAATCCTTTCAGCAGATTCTAAAACTGTTTCTTTGTCTAAAGACATGACCTTCAATTCTCGATTGACATACATTTCCATTTGATCGGTATAGTGGGGACTATTGGGTTTGGAAGACGCTCCAAAAGCGTTTATGGATTCTATTTCTACTCCGTCTTTAGAGAAACGAGCAAGCTGAATGTAAGAATCGCCAGCACGGGCTCGCAAAGTACCATCTTCCTGCTTTGATGCTGACAATGCGGCCAGCACATCCGTTCCTCCACTCACTGGTAAGTTTACTCCTGCCCTGCTGTGCCGCTGTAATTGCTTCAAATGCACATGTACACTTCCAAAATATTGACTGCAATAATCTCGGGCATAAGTTATTGATTCTACTAAAAGTGTTTCGTCCAGCTTATCTCCTTCACTAAAATGTGCTGGATTTTTAATCTTTCCCTTTAAATAGCTGACACATAAATTAAACAAGGCAGCAGCTTCACTTTCGATGACCGCCTCACGATTCCAATTGGCCAACAGCTCAATACTTTCTTTTATTTCAGGGTATTTATCAGTATCCAAATGAAAGATCAGCTCCAATTTTGAGGCAGATTTCAAAGGCGTATGGTAAAAACGATCGTATTTGATTCTTTTGAAATCATCATAACTCACTTTATCAAGTTCATTGAAAAGTTCGTAAAAACGAACAGCCCTATTCGTCAAACTTGTTGGAGGTTGGAAACCCATAGTGGCAGGTACGCTGGACAGCTTAGGGTTGTCTTCAAGACTTGAACTCAGAAAAGGAGTATGATTGCAATTGTACACATAACCAGACGCTGGATCCAGTACATGTGGCAAACTATCCATTGGATAAACTTCATCTCCCCACAAAGTAGCAGATGTGTTACCTGGAACCACTCCTTTCCAATCGTAATTGGGATTTCGAATGGGAAACCGCCCATTGCTTACATAATATATGTGTCCTTCACCATCGGCATATACAATATTACTTGCTGCAATTCCCTGCATTTCCAAGGCAGTTTTAAATTCACCCCAATTGGTAGCTTTACCCATACGAAACCATTGCTCCGCTGTTTTCACCGTTCGATTGGCTGGAAATTTCAAAGCAAAGAATCCATTGTCTGTTTCGAAGGTCACTCCGAATTTACTTTTGTAAAATTTCTGCTTGGCCCCTACTTTTAAAAAGCCCATTACTTTTATATGCGCCCTAGTATTGTAGCGTTCAAGTGTTTCCCAATTCCCATCTAGTTTATATTTCAGCTTTTCTGTGGGATGCATTTCCAATTGGAAAATGTCTGAAAAATCGGGATAATTCAACGTATGCGCCCATCCCAAGTAATTATTGGAACCCAAGCTAATGACAGGGCTTCCTGAAAATGTACCTCCCAATATATTCATCCCTTTTTCACTGCAAAGGTGCGCCTCATAAAAGGAATTGAGCCCCTCAAGAGGTTGATGTGCATTCACTGCAAGGTACGTTTTTCCGTCTGTGGTCTTATTGCCAGTAACCGCAAACGCATTGGAACCAGTGGCTTCAGGGAGTTTGATCGCTTTTACCTTGTTACCTGTCAAACTTTGGAGGTCTTTGACGGTATGAGACATCCATGTCATAGACAATACAAAAGCCTTGATAATGTCCTTGCTTTCGATAGGGAATAATTTTCGGTGCAATACTTCTTTAGGAAATTTCTTTGCATACGCATTTACCCCACTACAATAGCCGTCGAGGTATGCTTTAAACTCTGGACTGATGTCGCTATCATACCTGTCGTTTACCAACTGATGCGCTTCGATCAAATGAACAGCAACATCTACAGCTGCTCCTGATTTGCCATGAACCAGACCCATTACGCCTCTTATCGGGAGCAATTGTTCTTGCATCGTCTTGAAATCATCTTCGCAAGTAGCCCATCCAAAACCATAGGCTACTTCAGCGTCTGTTTTCGCGAAAATATGTGGCACACCCCATTTGTCCCGAACAATATCTATGTTCTTAGGGTCAATTTGAGCGTAACCCAAACTATTCGATGCAACGAGCGCAATTGTGATAAAGCACATTCGCTGAAATATTGACTTTACCATTTGCTTTATTTAGTTTCTACAATTTATAAAATTCTTCCCATCCTTTTCTTGGTGGTGTTCCAACCAGCAATTCATTGGCAGTAACGTTATTGGTTATCTTTTTGGCATCCCTGTCAAATTTCAACTTTTTATTCAATCGTTGAGCCAAAGTACCCAATGTAAATACCTGACTCAATGGTCCAGCAATATCGAATGACGAACGGCATTCTTCCTCGCCTTTACATGCCAGCAAGAAGTTTTTAAAATGATTGGAAGGACTTACTGGTACTTCTGGCAGCATAGACGCCATGTCTTTTGCCTTTTCTTCAGGAATAATTGAGAGCGTACTACCATGTGATCCTCCTTTAAAAGTGAGGTCTTTGCCATATATAATTTTTCCTGCACCCAATTTAGTAGCCTGTTTTTTTCCAGCAACTGGTGGAATATTCGGGTCAACTTGCAACTCTCCATAACCTTTTGGAAGTTCTGGTCGGTTGTCCATTCCATCGTACCAAGTCACTTTTACTTTCGGCATATTTCCTCTTTCAGGGAATTTAAAAGCCAAAGTAGAAGCCTGAGGATAGAACAATGTATTGTGGCCTTCAATTTTCACAGGATCAATTTCGTAAGGCAAGCCTAACTCTAAGAACTGGTGAAACGCATCCATCGTATGTGCTCCCCAATCACCCAATGCTCCCATTCCAAAGTCATACCAACACCTCCATTGTCCATTTACAAAATCTTTGTGGTAGTCATGTGGCTGAGCCGTCATCAACCAAGTATCCCAATCCATAGTACCCGGTAAAGGTTGTCCCTTCGGAAATTTACTCATATTTGTATCCCATCCATGCCAACGTCTTCTACCGTTCATGTGGGCAACAATTTTATCCACATCTTTGATGATGCCTGCTTCAACCCAAGCTTTGAACTGAAAATAGTTGGCCTCAGAGTGACCCTGGTTTCCCATTTGAGTGGCTACCTTATATTTTTTGGCAGCAGTCATCATCAACTCTATTTCATTAAAAGTACGTGCCATTGGTTTTTCAACATAGACATGTTTTCCTTTTGACATTGCCAACATGGTAATGGGAAAATGCGAAAAGTCAGGAGTACCTACACTCACTGCATCAATTTCACCTTCCATCTTGTCAAACATCTCTCTAAAATCCTGGAATTTTTTAGCGTTGGGATTTTCATTCATCCTTTTCAAAGTATGTGGCGCTCCCATATCTACATCGCACAGTGCCACAAAGTTGGACAAGCCTGTATCCATAAAACTGCCCATAATACCCCCACCTCTATTTCCAATACCACAACAAGCCATATTTACCCTGTCACTAGCCGCAACTGACGCCCTTCTGATAATTTCACCTTCCTTATTTCTCAACTCTGGCCTAGCAAACAAAACATGACTGGGGACTATGGCAATAGACCCAAAAGCCATGGCTCCCTTTTTTATAAATTCACGGCGATTGTTCTTGCTTGAAGATGAGTTTTGGTTCTTTTTGTTTTTCATTTTATTCTTTTTTTATGGTTTATTAAGGCTTGATAGAAATGGTTGGTTCACCTTTTAAATAGCCCAATGAAGTCAGAAATTTATCCGCTTCAATTACAGTTTTATTATAGTATTCTATGTTTTTTAAATTAAAGAAACCATGCTTTTGACCTTCGTATAAATGCACATCGCATTTACTCCCTACACGCTCCAAGACAGTCTTATAGTACTGCGCAGTTTCTACAGGTATCAATGGATCTTCCGTACCCAAAAACAAAATGGTTGGAGGCGCCCCTTTTTGAATGTTGTGCAAGGGTGAAAAGTCTTTGTATGCCTCTCCAATTCTTTCAAACCCATAACCACCAGGACCATTGTCAATCACTGGATTAAACAACACCAATGCCTGAGGCTTTGAGCTTATTGATAAATCTTCATTTGGCTCATCATACTTAGTAATGATCGCTGTAGCTGCTGCGAGATGCCCTCCGGCAGATCCACCTGAGGCTATAATCTGATTGGGGTCTATTTTTAATTCTGCTGCATTGCCTCTAATGTACCGAATGGCTGATTTGGCATCTTTTAGTGACTCAAAAGGTGACGTTTTCTGTCTGCTCCTTACCCTATAATCTGCAAGAATACATATCAACCCTCTTTCAGAAAAGTATTTGGCATGAGGCTCAAACTGCGCAGTACTACCGCCTGTCCATCCACCACCAAAAAAGAAAATCATCGCAGGATATTTTTTCCCTTCTTCAATGGACGAAGGATAATAAATATCCATTGTTAACGACACTCCATCAACCTTTTTATAAACCAATTGTTTTACTTCCTGTTGGTCAGATTGAGCGAACAACGAAGTAGAAGAAACAATAAGAACGAGCGTTATTGTTATAGCATGTACTCCTGATTGTATTCTCTTAATATAATTTATCATACGTCAATTTTAGTTTTCATAATTACCACGGTTTTTAGACCAATACATATTCAAATCACTTGCTTTTATTTGGATAATGGTCATTCAACTTTCCACAACCCAGTTAGTCCATTGATTATGACAACTGCCAAGAAATACCAGCCAAGACTCCCCATTCATCAGCCCTAGGCATACTTTGATTTTTTCTGTAAAAAAGTTCATGAATAGCGTTTTTAAAACTGATTTCGTTACCTATTACCTCACCGCCTTGAATACAAACCACACCAAAACCCTTATCCAAAAAGTCTATCAATGGCGTACCATTATTCAATCTACCATAGGCTTGTATATTGCTCATTTCAATATTCTCTCCTGCTATCTCGCCAAATCCCAACCTCATCAAAACAGGCACTGGTTTATCAACTTTATTTGGAGTAAACAAGGCAATTTTCATCGAAACACTTCCTTTCTGATTACTGAAGTTGGCTTTGATTATTTTCTGAGCACACCTGCCATCAAAAAATTCAGTATTGACTTCCAAGACTTCAAACTTCTGAATTATTGGATACTTCGGATCGGGAACTCTCCCATAAAGGGTAGTTGCAAATATCCCCATTAGCTGAGGTCTTCTATTAGTCAACCATACAGTTTGAGTTGTAATCGTTTTCCCCTCTATAGTAACCAGTGGGTTTTGCAATTCATAATATGGAACAGCCGATTTCGAATAAACCACATCTTCTTCCCATTCTTTAGATTGTGAGTATGTATTGTACGACAAGCTCACAATGAAAATAATCATTAGAAATGAATATCCAGAACCACTTTTAGATTTCATATTTGTATTTTTCAAAGCATGCAATATAATTAACTTTTACTTCTTTGCGGTTTCAACATGCATGCTTGCCAATACTACTTCAAATTGTTTTCTAACTTCTTTAACATCATCAGAAAGTTTGCCTACGGCAAGAGATTCCTTCTCATAAGGATCATTCTTTACATTATAAAACGCTCCACTTTCATATAGCTTCCATTCAGCATTTTGAACAAACCTCTTTTTATCGTATTTAGATTTTTTTGGATCAAAATGACAAAATACCCAGTCTCTGGTTTTGGAAAAATCACCTTTTAACTGTGGGTAAAAACTAACTCCATCGGTAACAAAAGTTTCTGGTAAATCAATACCTACTGCATCAGTAATGGTAGGTAGAAAGTCAGAAAAATCCACCAGGTTTTCATTGACCTGCCCCGGTTTTATTTGATCTTTCCAGTAAGCAACCAAAGGAACATGCGTGCCATATTTATTGGTTGAGCCCTTCATTCCTGGAATTGTGGTATCTCCTATTTGTGAGTTAATGCCTTTGCCAGTACCATTGTCACCTGTGAAAATGATAAGCGTGTTTTCTGCTATCCCCAATTCATGCACTTTGTCTATAATCTCTCCAACTATTTTATCGACATAAGCTACTTCATCTTTGAAGTACTTCGGAATTGAAATAGTACTGTGGGCATCACCCGAGCCAGGTATTTCAATTTCATCATAATCAGGTGAATCTGGTGTAGGCACATAGGGACGATGAGTCAATGCCATAGGAAAATAGGCTAAAAATGGCTTTTCTTTATTTCTTTCCATGAAGTCAATAATAAACTCAGTATGGAGTTGAGGTCCATATTCTCCATTGTTGTATTTTATCATCTTACCATTTTCCAACACCCGTGGATTCTTATAGCGCTCGTTGTAACTGGTAAAAGTCAACTGCCATAGATGATATTCGTCAAATCCCGCTTTGTATGGGGCAAATTCATCTCCACCAAGTTGCCATTTCCCGGCAATACAAGTGGCATAACCTTGAGATTTTAGTACATGGGCAAAAGTCGTTTCATTGGAATTGAGGAAACCAAACTTCTCGTAATTCCTAAAGTTGTATTTTCCAGTCATGATTTTGACTCTGGAAGGGGTACAAAGTGGTTGGGCATAACATTGATTGAATTGCATGCCCTCACTCGCCATCTTATCAATACGAGGCGTTTTGTAGTTTGTATTGCCATAACTTCCAAAAGCTTCGTACCCAATATCATCTGCCATGATCAGTATGATATTGGGTTGTTTGGACTTTTTATTTTGAGCAAAAAGGTCTTTAACATCGCAAAGACCTATCACTAATAGTGAAGCTATAAAGTACTGAGATAATTTCATTGTTTTCATTTTATTTAGAAACTGATCCTGGAAGAGACTCTGGTGCAGCACCAAGCATTTTATTTGGCTTATTCCCCATTTCCATTTTTAATTTTCCACCATTCACTAAGTCACTGTGGTTGAGCCAAACCTTGTTTAGGTTTTTACCATTAAGGTTTATGGATTGTAGGTACCTGTTTTTGTTGGAATTATTAACTGTTTCTATCACAAACTCACCTCCTTTATAATAGTCAGGATTGAGTTGAATGGTTACTTTATCGAAAATAGGGCTTCCGATTTGAATCTCTGGGTTGGAGGCTGCTCCTCCTCTCATTTCAAAAATACCCATCTTCATCAATACAGCCAACGACCCCATAAGTCCCTGGTCTTCATCTCCATTGTACCCATGCCATGGGTCAAGGTCGCCATAAATCCTATCCACTACTTCCCTAGTCCAATGCTGCGTCAACCATGGCTGTCCAGCATAATTGAAAACATAGCCCACCTGCATGGAAGGCTGGTTGCCATAATTCAACCAAGTCCTTTTTCGTTCTTTTTTCACAAATGGATCATTCCGGAAATTATGAGACACGAAATTATGCTGGTCAGCGATATGAAACTGTCTATTGAGCATGGTGGCAGCAGCTTCCTGCCCTCCCATTAAATTGAAAAGACCTTGCATGTCATGAGGCACAAACCATGTGGCTTGTACCGAATTGCTCTCTACATATCCATGATGGTATTCCAATATATCAAATGGTTCGTGCCATTTGCCGTCCACATTTCTAGTTCTCGACCATCCAATCGAAGGATCAAATACATTTTTATAGTTTTGAGCCCTATTCATAAACATTTGGTAATCATCCTCTTTACCCAAATCCTTTGCCATCTGCGCCAAACACCAATCCTGGTAGGCGTATTCCAGCGTTTGCCCTGTACCGTCATTGTGAAATCCTTTATTTTTATCAGGCATAGGATAAGGCACAAACCCATTTTCAATATAGTATTTCAAACCCCCACCTAAATCCGTGTTATGCTCATATCCGGCTTTGCCCATTATGCCTCCCGGCATGGCATTTTTTCTCATGCCTTCATAGGCCTTTTCCACATCAAATCCTCTAATTCCTTTCATATACGCACTGACAATAAAGGGCGTAGATGATGCTCCAGTCATTACGTAGGTATAATTGCCTCCTGCAGGCCCACGGGGAATCATTCCACCATCGTCGTACATCATAAGCATGGAATTGACAAACCCCTCTGTAACCTCTGGATAAACCAAATGCCAAAGCGTGTTGATAGTCCATTGAGCTCCCCAAAATGAATCGGAATTGTAATGGTTGAATTTTGGTTGACCATTGACATCAAGTGGAATCTGACCTGTTCGTTTTTTGTCCCCAGTCATATCACAATACTGACCATTTGCATCGCTGATAATCCTCCTGCCTTGGATGGCATGCCACAAATCTGTGTAAAACCTACTTTGTTGCTTTTTGGTATTCCCTTCAATTTTTATACGACCAAGGTGTTCATTCCATACGTCTTTGGATTCAGTTACAATACGATCAAAGTCCCAATGAGCTAGTTCGGTATCCATGTTTAATCTCGCCTGATCCTCACTCACATAGGAAATACCCACTTTCATTTGAATGACTTCATCTTTCTGTGTATCAAACTTCACATAAACGCCTCCATTTTCACCTTCAAACTTTTTTACCTTTCCTAGCAGTTTTCCATCCTGCCATGCATTCAGTTCTAAAAAAGGTTTGTCAAATTCAATAGAAAAATAGACATAAGTAGGCTTAGGCCTTCTGATGGTAGCTTCCATAATGGTGTACCCTTCAATTTTAGTATTGGATATTTTTTTAACATAACCGGCATCCGTTCCACTTGGACCCAATTCGGTATTCATGTCGAGTAAAATATGGCTTTGATTGGATTTAGGAAAAGTGTAGCGATGGAATCCAACCCTTGTAGTTGATGTAAGTTCGGCTTTGATGCCATAGTCTTCCAGCAGCACCGAATGATACCCCGGACTAGCCGTTTCATTTTCATGAGAATATTTTGACCCATAGGCATGTGGCCCCAAGTGTCCTTTAAACACCCCTGTTGTTGGTAAAACAGGAACACCCGATAGCTGCCATGCATGAATGTGGCTAAAAAAACGGATGGTATCTTGATCGTAACGATAGCCAGAATCCCATGCTCCACCCAATCCCATATCAGGACTCAGATTGACCATGCCAAACGGTCTAGAAGCTGAAGTAAAGAAGAACCAACGAGAATTCGCTGCATCCACAAAAGGATTTACCAAATCTACAGGCCGCTGTGCTACAGTATTTGTAATCAAAAGAGTCAGCAAACAAAAAGTACTGAAAATGGATTTTATCTTCGAATTATGTGTTTTCATTTTTATGAATTTAAACAGTCGCATATTTATCACTTAGTTTTTTTAATTTGTTTTCATTAATGGACAAACCAAACCCTGGTTTTTTTCTTATTAATTCTATTTCTCCTTTTGAGTTCATTTTTGTTGCACTACCAGTAACACATTTAGACAACACATCCGACTCTTGGGGCTTCTCTATGGCTTCAACCCATGCTGCACCATTGCCAATGGCAATCTGTTGCCAAAAAGTACAAGCAGGCCCTATAAGACTACTGTCTCCCACCATGAGCCCTTTTCCACTTTCTTTGATTTTTGAAGCCAACTTATTGAGCTCAATAAATGTTCCCATGGTATTGGGATGGAGATTGAAGTAACTCCCCATTTCGGGAGAAAATATTTCAATTCCTTTGTGAGCAGGGCGCATGATGTGATCGGGCACCAAAGCTAATTTTCCTACTTTCGATTCCAATTCAATCCATCCGGCCTTATCCAATTCTGAAGGGTCTTCTACAGCATCCATCCCAGCCTCATTAAGCTTAATCATAACTTCAGCAACTTCATCTATTGAATTTAGATGTTTATATCCTCGGTTTGGATCACCAATGATTTTGGTTTCCTTTCCAAAAAACTTTCTCATGGCAGTGATCAACTGTAGGTCAAACTCAAACTCTCCAAACAGTTTTACTTTCACATGACTTGTCAAACCTTGCTCTTTCGCAATTGCAGCTTGCTCTAAAGCCATATCCACCTCTCGTTCTAGGATCGTAAATACCGCCGGAACCGGCTTGTTTCCCTTCAGTCCCCAGATATCAATTGTGGGTTTATTAGCTATCTTACCCAAAAGGTCGTAGAGCCCCATAAGTGCAGGTTCGCTATTCTTAGCATTCCAATTGCCTTTAAAATACTCTTTTCGCCCAAATTCTATAGCCTCTTCAATTCCCGATCCGATCAGTGGTTTCAAAAATACACCCCACTTTGCAATATCAAAATCCAAATCGTTTTTTGACCCCAACACTTCAGCCCACCCTACATGTTTACCACTTTTCATAGCAATGAAAATATGTTGCCTATTGTGCCAGGTAGAATGACTAAAATTCCTTGCCTTGGTCACATTCACTAAATAAAGTGAAATAGAATCTACTCTGTTGTCAACACCTTTCAAACTACTCCAAGCATTGCCCGACAATGCTGAAAGCATCAGTATTCCAAGTGATCCTGTAAATTGTCTTCTATTTAAAGTCATTGTAAAATTTATTGTATTGTATTTATTATTCAGAATATGGTCCCTTAACCGCGTCTTTTGTCTCTTTTGGAATATACTTTTTTAGTTTTTGTTTGATCTTATTGTACTTTGAGTCTCCTGCTATATTTGTCCATTCTTCGGGATCTTTACTATGATCATATAGTTCTTCTTGCCCATTTCCATAGGTGATATAGCGATAGTGTTCGTCACGTACGGAATGATAATTCGGATTTATGCTTGATACAGCTGGCATATTCCTTTTCTTTTCTGGATTTTGCAATTGTGGCATCAAACTTTGACCGTCAAGTCCATCTACTTTTGGCAAATCACATAACTCAAGTAGGGTTGGATAAATATCAATCAGACTCACTGCTTCCTTACACTCAAAACCATTTTTCATCCCCGGAGCGCTAATCACCAATGGTATCCTCGTTACTTGCTCCCACAATGTTCCTTTGTGCCAATGTTCTTTTTCGCCAAGGTGATAGCCGTGATCACTCCAAAGAACAATGATTGTATTGTCTGCATAAGGGCTCTTTTCAAGGGCATCCAGTAACTTACCAAACTGAGCATCGGCATAGCTCACAGAAGCCAAATATCCTTGTACGGCATCCTTCCAGACTCCTGCTTTTTTAACAGCTTCATGGTCTTTGTTCGAAACATCATTGTGTAGGTCATCAGGTTCTGTAAAGTTGGAAGTAGAAAAAGATATATTTTTTCCAATCAAGGGAACATCCTCCAAGTCATTGATATCCACCGGTGGAAGTTCGAGATCGTCCAAAGGGTACTTGTCAAAATATTCTTGTGGATTGAACCAAGGTGTATGCGGCCTAAAAATCCCACATGCCAAAAAGAAAGGCTTCTCTTGATCCTGGTTAATTCGATCGCTCACCCATTTTACTGATCTGGCATCATAAGTCAAAGAATCAGGAGTTGAAAATGGCCCCCAGGACACTCCCTCAACTTCCCTTATGTTTTCAGGCTCAGGGTTGTCTCTATTGTGAACTACACCCTCTTCCCTTCTCCTTCCAGAAAATTCATCCCAATCATCTTTTTCGTAATAGAACTTATGAAGTACCTTTCCTGCACCAGCTACATAATAACCATTCTCCTTAAAGTGCTTATTCATCGTCTGCTTGGTCTTGTACAAGTCAAGTGGAGTATCATGGTTGGTGTAAACACCAGTAGTTGTAGGTCGTAAGCCTGTTATTACTGAAGCTCTAGATGGGTTGCACATGGTTCCTGCACAATGTGCATTGGAAAACAACATTCCTTTTTGAGCTAGCCTATCAATATTTGGTGTAAGTGCTTGGGGATGCCCTTTCATAACTCCTTCCCAATCATTGAGGTCATCAAAAATCACAAAAAGGACATTTGGTTTTTTCTTACCATCGTCTGCCCTAGACAAAGAAGGATTCCAAGTCAAACAGCAATAAGTCAAAAGGAAAAATAAGCTTAATTTATTCGATTTCATTATCCATAATTTTGTTATCAATAGCATCAAAAGTCTCAATTGGTATGAGTTTCGTATTTATTATTTTATTAAAAGCGATGTAATTTCCAGAGGGTGGAATATTCTGAATGAAACCCGTATTCCATGATTTCCTATGCTTATGGTCAGAATAATCAGTATCCTTCCCCTCGCCAAGGAAAATACCATGTCTGCCAGTAGCCTCAATAGTATTGCCCATTATCACATTTTTTGTAGCGGTAATCCGAAGGGTATTGGCTTCCTTGCCAGACCCTAAACCATAACAAAGTGCTATCCCGTTTTCCGATGGGTTTCGAATGGTATTGTTCCTGATTGTATGCCCAGATCCGTACACCCTGATTCCATGACCATTAGAATTTATAAGTACATTATCTTCCACTAGGCAATCATGGCCACCCCTAAGTACCAGTTGATTGCAATTGATAAGGGTATTTCTTCTGTAAATATTTTGATTGCTTTTGTTGCTGATGGTCTCTGCATCCCCACGGATATTTTCAAAGTGATTGTCTTCAACAATTGTTTTCAAGGATAATTGTTCATAAGAATAATTTCTTACTGTCTGGGATACTTGTATCGTTTCTGACCCTTCTCCTCCTTTATTCATATTGAGGTTTCGAAAGTCATTGTGGTCAAGCCTCGTATTGATAGGAAAGCTATTTTCTTCTACTCGAATAGTAATCGTTTGCACATTATCGTTTTCAATAAATTGGCAATGATCAACCCGGTTGCCATCTGCATTTCCTTCTATTCGGAGCATTTTCTTTTCACTTTGATATCCTTGAATTTTCTCAAAACGGCAATTGGTAATTCTGACATTTTTTGATCCATTCAGTTTGAACAAAAAGCTTTCAAAAACAATGTCATTGAAAGCAAATCCTTCCAGAATCAAATTGCTTCCTGATATATTTAATATGGGCTTACTGAGGATTTTAGAAGCCGAAAACACAACTCCATGCGGCGATTCCGATTTGATTTTAATTGGTAATTCATTAGTTCCTAGCAAGGAAATATCCAAAGACCAATCCTTGTAAATACCATCTTTAATTACGATTTCATCCCCTGGGACAGCTTTTTTCATTGCAGCTGAAAACTCATTTTCAGAGGATACTTGAATTGCAGACTCATTGAAAGAAAATTCTGGTTCAAGCGACATTTTCTGTTTGTCTGGAGTGCACCCAAACAGCCATAAAGACACCAAAATAAATAATTTTCCCTGAGAAATTTTCATACTTACGGCAGCCACAACAGATTACTGTCCTTGGTTTTTCTTTATTTCAGGTTGCTTAAGCAGTTCTACACCTTTCACCTTAGCATTTTCACCATAGGAAG
>CAXBNB010000039.1:0-13242 GCA_963976505.1 uncultured Reichenbachiellaceae bacterium | reverse complement strand
AAGAGAAATAAAAGAAGTAGATGTTTCTGATTTTAAGATTGACAATACGTCAAATCCAATTGAAGTAGTTGTCGAAAATACAGAGGCTTGTCCTAGGTATAGTGGATTAACGATTACGAATCTTATTGTCAAATCTTCACCGGATTGGCTGCAGCATAGGCTGAAGAGCATCGGTCTTACACCGATCAACAATGTGGTGGACAGCACCAATTATATACTACATGCTCTTGGTCAGCCCCTACATGCATTTGATAAGGACGAAATCAAAGGAAATAAGGTGCTGGTGAAAACTATGCCAAAGGATACTCCCTTTGTGACCCTGGACGATGTGGAGAGAAAGTTATCAGCTGATGATTTGATGATTTGCAATGAGTCTGAAGGCATGTGCATTGCAGGAGTATTTGGAGGAGCTAAGTCAGGGGTAAAAGATACAACGACCACTATATTTTTGGAGTCAGCCTACTTTTCTGCCGACTATGTCAGGAAGACTTCCATGCTTCATGGACTGAAAACAGATGCTTCCTTTAGGTTTGAAAGAGGTACAGATCCTAATATGACGGTATTGGCACTGAAGGCATGTGCTTTGTTGATCCAGCAAGTAGCCGGAGGTGAAATTTCATCTGAGGTAGTCGATGTATATCCAAATCCGATTACGAATTTTGAAGTAGCAGTGAAATACAGAAACGTTGACAGACTCATTGGGAAGGAAATAGCCCACGATAGAATTAAAGAAATACTGACTGACCTGGATATTACAGTTTCCAATGAAACGGAGGAGGGATTTAGTTGCTCAGTACCACCATACCGTGTGGATGTACAGCGTGAAGCAGATGTGATCGAAGAAATCCTGCGGGTGTATGGCTACAACAATATCGAGTTGGAAGAAAATTACGGTACAGACTTCCTTGCTGCCTTTCCTTCTCCAGATCGAGACAAGATTCAAGAAAAAGTCACCTTGCTGATGGCTGCTGTTGGCTACAATGAAATATTGACCAACTCCCTGACCAATCCTGATTATGTGGAGAAATCTGGGATATGGAATTCAGAAGAAAACGTGGTGATCCTAAATAAACTGAGCGAAGAGCTGGGGGTTATGAGGCAGTCACTGATTTTTTCTGGTCTGGAAGTGATAAAATACAATGTCAATCGAAAGCAGAAAAACCTGAAGCTTTTTGAGTTTGGTAGATCATACAATTTGACTGAAGGGGTTTACAATGACAACCACCATTTGTCACTTTTCATTACCGGAAATCAAGCGGATGAACACTGGAGATCTGATTCAGCTCAGGTAGAATTTTTTGATTTATCAGCTGCAGTGTACAAGGTGTTGAATTGCTTTAATTTGGGAGGCATTGACTCTGAACCTACGACTAATCAGTATCTTGAGTATGGATTGGACTTGTCGGTGAATGGAAAAAAACTGGCTTCTATAGGTAAATTGAAAAACAGTATTCTTAAAGCCACAGAGGTTAGTCAGTCTGTGTTTTTTGCTGACATCAACTGGAATGCTTTGCTGAAGTTTTCTGATAAAAAGCTGCTTTATAAGGCGGTCGCTAAGTTTCCTGAAGTCAGAAGAGACCTGTCTTTGGTGATTGACAAAAATGTTGCTTTTGACCAGATAACAAATCTGGCGCTGAAGGAAAATAAAAAACTCTTGAAAAGAATTAATGTTTTTAGCGTGTACCAAGGAGAAAATATTGGAGAGAATAAAAAATCTTACGCTTTAAGTTTTATATTACAGGATGAATTCAAAACCCTAAACGATAAACAAATTGATAAGGTGATGAATGGTTTGATAAGAAGTTTTGAACAGAATTTAGGAGCAATAATTAGAAAATAAAAATGACTGACAATCCTTTGCGCTCAGAATTAAACAACCTTGAAAGGAAATTAATTTTGCTTCTGAATGAACATAAAAAGCTAAAAGGGAGTGCGCAATCCTTAAAAAAAGAAAACCAAGAATTAAGAGAAGTTATAAAAGTGAAAGAAACCGTTTTGGTGGATTTCCAAAATCAAGATAAAATAAGTAAAATTGTGAATGGCATGGTAGTGACTGAAGGAAGCACTACAGAGTTAGTTGAAGTGATAGATGAATACATTAAAGAAGTTGATAAGTGCATTGCTCAATTGAGCGAATAGACTTTTAAGCTCAATGAACGAAGTTTCAATAAAAATTAAGATAGGAAACAGAGAATACCCAATGAAGGTTAAAGCCGAGGATGAATTGGTTTTAAGACAAGCTGGAAAAAAAATAAATGAAAAAATAAAATCTTATCAGGATCAATTCGGAATTGATGATTTTCAAGACCTTTTGGCAATGACTACTATAGATTGTTTTGTTGAAAAACTTCAATCTGTAGAAACTCGGCAAAATACTGATGAGGTTGCTCTGGAGCAAGTATCTAAATTGAATAAGCTCATATCGAGCGAAATATAGTTCACCTATCAATTGATGTTTTGCAAAAGTTGAATGCGGCTCAAACCTGAGAGGCACTTTTGTAAAAGCATAGTTTTAAAATCTTCCAATTCTGTTAGTATTACCCCTTATCAAGCACTGGCCATGATAACTATAACTATATATAATACATCATGGATGGTATAACATATCAATTAATATTTCTGGTAGCTGGTCTCGTAGTAGGTGCCATAGTTACCAAATTTTTAGTAAAAGGCTCCAATAAGAAAGTATTGGAAGAAGCTGAAGGAAAGGCTAAAAGCATTATCAAAGAGGCTGAATTGAATTCTGAAAATATCAAGAAGGAAAAGGTAATTGAAGCCAAAGAGAAGTTCTTGAAAATGAAATCAGAGTTTGAAGAAGAGGTCAATAGGAAGAAGAGCCAGATTCTTACTAATGAGAATAAGCTGAAACAAAGGGATTCTCAGTTGTCCAAACAGATAGAAAGAAACAAAAGAATGGAAGCGGAGCTGGAATCTGAAAAGGAAAACATAACCGCCCAACTAGAAATTGTAAAAAGAAAAAAAGAAGACCTTGACAAAGCAAAGACCCAACAGGTTTCAGCTTTAGAGAAAATTGCCAACCTGACTGCCGATGAAGCGGTAGAGCAGATGATGACAGCATTGGAAGATGAAGCAAGAACCAAAGCATCGTCTCATATCAAAGAAATCATTGAAGAAGCAAAACTCACCTCAAACAAAGAGGCGAAAAAAATCGTAATTCAAACCATTCAAAGAACTGCCACAGAGCACGCCATTGAAAATTGCGTGTCAATTTTCAATATTGAAAGTGACGATGTGAAAGGGAAGATTATTGGTCGTGAAGGTAGAAACATAAGAGCGCTTGAAGCCGCCACAGGTGTGGAGATCATTGTAGATGATACGCCGGAAGCCATCATTATTTCAGGTTTCGATCCTGTAAGGAGAGAAGTAGCAAGATTGTCTCTACACAGGCTGGTTACCGATGGTAGAATTCACCCTGCAAGAATTGAAGAGATAGTAGCCAAGACTACTAAAAATATAGAAGAAGAGATAGTAGAAATCGGGGAACGCACAGTCATTGACTTGGGTATTCACGGGTTGCATCCTGAGCTTATCAAAATGGTAGGTAGGATGAGATTCAGGTCTTCTTATGGCCAGAACTTATTACAACACTCTAGAGAAGTAGCGCATCTATGTGCCACACTAGCGGCCGAATTGGGATTGAATGCCAAACTTGCTAAAAGAGCTGGGCTGCTACACGATATTGGTAAAGTGTGGCCCGAAGAGCCAGAACAACCCCATGCTATTTTGGGGATGGAGTTGGCCATGAAATACAAAGAAAACAAGGAAGTGTGCAATGCGATAGGTGCTCACCACGATGAAATAGAAATGACATCAATGATTTCTCCAATCATTCAGACGTGTGATGCTATATCAGGCGCAAGACCAGGTGCAAGAAGAGAGATCATGGAATCGTATATCAAGCGATTGAAAGACCTTGAGGCATTGGCATTGAGCTTTGATGGTGTACACAAGTGTTACGCGATCCAAGCGGGTAGAGAGCTTCGTGTATTGGTGGATGCCGATAATGTAACAGATCAGGTTGCTGGTGATTTGTCATTCCAGATTTCTCAGAAAATAGAAACGGATATGCAATACCCTGGTCAAATCAAAGTGACCGTAATCAGGGAAATGAGATCAATCAGTTACGCCAAGTAAGCACTGATAAATAACTAAGAGGAAAAGGGCAACCATTAATGGCTGCCCTTTTTTTTGGACCTAATTTTCAAGAATGGTTTTTAATTGACAATTGTTCATTCTTGTTTTTCAAATGAATTCATTATTTTGTGTCATTAACCCAAATACAAATGCACGATAAATACCCAAAACTATTTGAACCGCTAGACCTAGGCTTTACTACCCTGAAAAACAGGGTATTGATGGGCTCTATGCACACAGGTCTGGAGGAAGAAAAAAATGGATACGAAAAAATGGCTGCCTACTATGGTGAGCGTGCCAAAGGTGGGGTAGGGCTCATCGTTACTGGAGGTATTTCTCCAAACATAGCGGGATGGGTGAGCCCATTCGCCAGTAGGTTGTCCAATAAACGAACAGCCAAAAAACACCAAGTGATTACCGAAGAGGTACACAAGCACGATGGAAAGATATGCATGCAAATCTTACACTCGGGCAGGTATGGTTATCATCCATTTGCTGTGGCCCCAAGTGCCATTAAGTCTCCTATATCTCCTTTTAAGCCTTGGGCTTTGTCAAAACGTGGGGTAGAAAACACCATAAAAGATTTTGTGAAGACGGCTGAACTGGCTCAGTTTGCAGGATATGATGGAGTGGAGATAATGGGCTCAGAAGGTTACCTGATCAATGAGTTTATTGTAGCCAAAACAAATAAACGAACAGATGAATGGGGAGGCAGCTATGAAAATAGAATGCGGTTTCCAACCGAAATAGTGAGAAGGGTAAGAGAGAGAGTAGGAGCACAGTTCATCATCATATACAGGCTGTCAATGCTTGACTTAGTCAAAGGAGGCAGCAGCTGGGAGGAAGTGGTGCAGTTGGCAAAGGCAATAGAAAAGGCAGGTGCTACGATCATCAACACTGGAATAGGATGGCATGAAGCCAGAATTCCAACTATCGCTACCATGGTACCACGAGCAGCTTTTGGTTGGGTGACAAAAAAAATGATGGGGGAAGTCTCTATTCCCTTGATTACTACCAATAGAATCCATGGCCAGACCGTTTTTAGCAGATCCGGAGCTTGTCAACAAAGCTAAGGATGGTAAGGAAGATGAGATCAATACTTGTATTGCTTGCAATCAGGCTTGTTTGGATCATGTCTTTAAAAGAAAAACGTCGAGTTGCATGGTCAATCCTAGGGCTTGTCACGAAACGGAATTGAATTACCTGCCTGTAGCCCAAGGTAAGAAAGTGGCTGTGGTAGGAGCCGGGCCAGGTGGGCTTGCTGCAGCGACCGTTGCGGCACAGACAGGTCATCAGGTTACATTGTTTGACGCAGAGGCAGAAATAGGAGGGCAGTTTAACATCGCCAAGCAAATTCCAGGCAAGGAGGAATTTTACGAAACAATTAGGTACTTCAAGAGGCAGTTGGAAATACAGGGAGTTGATGTCCGATTGAATACAAAGGTATCTGTTGAAGACTTAAAAGATTTTGACGAAGTGATATTGGCTACAGGCATTTTGCCCAATAGCCCGAATATTGAGGGTATCGACAATTCTAAAGTATTGAGTTACATAGATGTACTCAAGCATAAGAAAACTGTGGGAGAAAAAGTGGCCATTATTGGAGCTGGGGGAATAGGTTTTGATGTGGCTGAATACCTGACTCATGAAGGAAAGCCCACTTCATTGGATGTAAGTGCATTCTTAAAGGAGTGGGGAATTGACGGCCTCAATGAAGTTCGTGGAGGCGTAGAAGGGGTTGATCCCGTAGAAATGCCCAATCCTAGAAAAGTATTCTTGCTTCAAAGGAAAGAGACCAAGCTTGGCGCTTCATTGGGCAAGACGACTGGGTGGATTCACCGGACTTCATTAAAAAATAAAAATGTGGAGATGTTAAGAGGGGTTGCCTATCGCAAAATTGACGATGAAGGCTTGCACATCACACGCAATGGGAAGGATGAGGTATTAACTGTTGATAATGTTGTTGTATGTGCAGGGCAAAGAAGTAAGAATGACCTTTTTGAGCCATTAAAGCAATTGGGCGTAAGCGTTCATTTGGTGGGAGGAGCTTTTAAAGCTGCTGAGTTGGATGCCAAAGAAGCCATCAATCAAGCCAGTAGGTTGGCCGCTGATCTATGATTTAGACCAGCAAATCCATATCACGAATAAGAATTCTACGCCTATCAAAATTGATGATGTTTTTGTCCTTAAGATTGTTTAGAACAGTAGTCACCGTTTGCCTAGAAGTACCAGTAAGGCTGGCCATGTCTTTGTGGGTAAAATAGTTTTTTATCAAAGTCTCAAACCCTATTTTTTTTCCTTTTTCCAAGGCCAAGTCCCGAAGGAAATCTATAATCCTTGTTCGGGCATCTTTATTTAATAGTGATTCAAGTCTTTTTTCGGTTCTTCTTATTCTGGCGCCCAATATGGACAAAATTTGATTTGAAATGATGGCGTTTGCTTTCATCATATCAAGAACTTCATCTTTATTCAGTGTGAATACCTTGGTGTTGTCTTCCATCGAAGTAGCACTTTCTGTTCGGATTTCTTCTCCAGTAAGAGCCATTTCTCCAAAGATTTCATTTTCTCCAAAAATTGCTTTGAGGGTGTTTTTTGCATTTGAGTCAACAGCAGAGATCTTTACCCTGCCTTCTGCAATCATATAGATCTTGTTGGCCGGCTCATTTGGACTGTATATTCTCTCGTCTTTTTTGAAAAAATGTACTGAATGATTCCCTTGGGACCATGAGGAGTTATTAAGAAGCACAGAATTCAATATTGCCTCACCTTCTAATATGTAGTTGCTCTTTTGCACTGTGTGGTCTAGTTGCATAATACTTTAGTTTTCTGCTGGTACGTTAACAACAATGTAGATGTTTAGATTCCCCTATCTGTGGCGAATATTATTATAAAGTAGAGTCTTATATGGTATTTTCCAAGATGAATGTACTTTTGCAACACTATGGCACACCTCTATATCAAAGCATTACATATCATTTTTGTCGTCACATGGTTTGCAGGATTATTTTATATGGTGAGGTTGTTTATTTATTCTACTGAAGCCAACGATAAAGAAGAACCAGACAAAAGTATTTTGACTGAACAATTGCTGATGATGCAGCAGCGCCTTTGGTATATCATCGCCTGGCCGTCAGCGGTATTGACCTTGATATTTGGTACATGGTTGATTTATGAGCTGAACTATTGGCTGCAACCCTGGATGCACCTCAAGTTTCTTTTTGTTATTGGACTCTTCATTTACCACCTGATTTGTGGGCGCATACATGCTAAAATGAAAAAGGGAATCTACAAATATTCCTCAACACAACTTAGGATATGGAATGAGGGAGCTACCTTATTTTTGTTTGCTATAGTATTTATAGTAGTGCTCAAAAGCACCTTGACTTGGATTTGGGGGCTGTTAGGACTGTTGCTTATTGGAGTGATTCTTATGTTGGGTATTAGATTGTATAAAAAGTTAAGAAATAATGATTGATCATTTGAAAGCATTGTGTTTCCTCTTTATAGTGGCCCTTATTGCTGCGTGCGGGCAGGGTAAACCGGATAAGCTTCCAGTTTATGGACAGAAAAAGATTGAGGAGAGAAATGAGGAAGGAAAGACTGTAATTGATACCATCCCACATACCATAAGTGATTTTAGCTTTATAGATCAAGACAGTGCTGTCATTACCAATGATAGTTTTAAGGGGAAAATTTATGTCTCGGATTTCTTTTTCACTTCATGTCCCACTATATGTCCAGCTATGAAAAAGCAAATGCTCCGAGTGCACAATAAGTTTTTGGAAAATGATAAAGTCAATATCTTGTCTCATACCATCGATCCGGTGTATGACAATGTTGCCGTGCTTAAAGACTATTCAGAGCGATTGGGTGTGAAAAGTTCGAAGTGGCATTTTGTGACTGGTGATGAGGAGGAAATATTTGACATTGGTGAAAAGAGCTACATGGTAACGGCAGGAGCAGATGCTGACGCCCCAGGAGGCTATATACATAGCGGCGCTTTTTTACTTGTAGATATGGACCGAAGGGTTAGAGGGGTATATGATGGGACCATAGCCGATGAAGTGGATGTATTGATGAATGATATTGAAAGACTGTTGCAGGAATATGAGGGGACTAAATAAAGGACTGATTTTAATTTTCGGAATTGTTTTTTTTATTTCATGTGGTAAAAAAAACACTGAGTCAAATGAGCTTTCCTTTAATGAAAAAATAAAACTGAGGCAATACAAGGTGCAAGGAGAAGGATTGTATCTAATGCACTGCGGTAATTGTCATCAGGCAGATGGCTCGGGGTTAGGAAGATTGATTCCTCCACTTTCCAAAAACAGCACTCTGATGAATGACCGAAATCAGGTAATGTGTGCTATAAAATATGGGCTGGAAGGACCATTGGTGATAGATGTGTTGGAATACAATGGAAAAATGCCTGGGAACGTCGAACTGACCAATCTTGAAATTGCGGAAATCCTGACATTTGTTGGAAATTCTTGGGGAAACTCCATCGGAATTGTGCTTTCAAGTGAAGTGGAGAAAGGGATGATGACTTGTTATTGAATACCTTATTGATTGAGGTAATATTTGCCCTTTTCTTTGGCTTTTAGCATATCTTCTTTTACTTTCTCGATGAGCTTCTTTTGGTTCAAGAGGTAGTTCATCACTTCCCCATGTGGAGTACCTTCTTCTATTTGTTCAAACTGACGCATCCATTCCATCATAGAGTCGTTCGCTTTTTTAAGTTCGGCTATGGCTTTTTCCATTTCGGCTTTAGAGCTGGTATCGAGTCTGGTGGAATCTGTCGACAATGAATCCAATTTTAACTGTACAGCTTTCGATAACTTTCTCAGTGTTCCCATTTCTGGCATCACTTCGTCATGCACATCCATTACTTCTTTAAAAAGGCTGTCTTCTATTTTTTTATCTTGATTGCATCCGGTTAGGGCAATGGTCAGGGCTAATATTATTTGGCAAAGTTTTGTCATGACATATCAATTTTGGTGCAATTTATGGAATATGGCTGGACTAGAAAAGGTTATTTCTGAGGGGTTGAATCATAATTAATTTGTAAGATAGCCTTCAGAGTTGTGCCATCGGGGATGTTTTTTTTCTTATTTTGCACTATTCAAATAAACTCTTGAGTTTATCGCTTTGTGATATATAAAAAATATTGCAATTTTTATATGATTTTATATAAATTGAGGATGTATTTTAACAATCAAATGGTGATAACTTGTATTTTTGCAGCGAAAATTGGCACTTAAACAAGTATTTTACTAAATAAAGAACATGCATATTTTAGATGTTATAGCTCTGTTTATCTTATTAGCAGGCATTTTTATCTACATTAATACTTATTATTTAAAACTCCCTTCTTCTGTAGGATTGATGATACTGTCCCTAGGACTGTCAATAGCCTTATTCCTGCTTGAGTATTTGATTCCGGAGTTTAAGTCTGGCACTGAGCGAATCCTGGCGGATTATGAGTACCATGATGTGCTCTTTCAGATTGTACTTAACTTCATGCTCTTTGCTGGGGCGCTTCAAATAGACTTTAGAAAACTTAAAGAAGAGAAAACGCCGGTACTGATTTTGGCTATTTGTGGGGTATTTATATCCACGGCACTCATCGGTTTTGGGGTATTTTATTTGTTGGGTTGGTTGGGTATAGAGATGGATATCTTGTACTGTCTGATGTTTGGTGCTTTGATTTCACCTACAGACCCTATAGCGGTTACTGCTACGATTAAGAAATTTAGATTGTCTGATAATCTTGAAACCAGAATCTCAGGTGAGTCCCTCATCAACGATGGAGTAGCAGTGGTTTTGGCATTGACGATTTTGGATCTTGCCCATGCAGGTGAGACACATACGCTTAACCTTTTTGATATTGTATGGATCTTTGGTACCGACATTATGGGTGGTGTGATCATGGGCTTGTTTTTGGGATACACTGGATATAGGGTATTGCTTTACATTGACAATGATGAAGTAGAAGTAGAAATATTGATGACATTGGCGCTTGTAATGGCTGGAACTCAACTTGCTGAATTTATGCATGTATCGTCTAAACAAGCAGTTGTAATTATGGGATTGATCCTTGGAAATGAGGGTAGAGGCTCCAAAGTGACAAGTGCTACCGGAGATTATGTTTTTAAGTTTTGGAAGCTCATGGAGGAATCCTTCAATGCCATGCTTTTTGTATTGATAGGTCTAGAAATGTTGATTATACCGTGGCGATCCGATTATTTTGCTGCCGGATTCTTCGCATTCAATATTGTGCTGTTTTCCAGATGGGTAAGTGTGTTTGTTCCGATAAAGGCAATGAGTACCTATCGTTCATTTGAAAAGAATACAATAGCCATACTTGCCTGGGGTGGCTTGCGAGGGGGAATTCCGATCGCACTGTCCCTATCACTACCAGAGTTTCATGGCAAAGAAGCCATAGTTACAATGACTTATATAGTAGTGGTTTGCTCGGTGTTGTATCAGGGACTCACAGTGCCAAACCTACTTAAAACTACTTTTCCCAGAAGGAGATAAGTTTTAAATAATTTGCTAGAAAGACATAAGATTATTTAACGAATTGCGATTTCTTAATGACCACTTACTTTGAGGTAGATGGAATCTGAATGGGTCATTTAATATGGCGGGTTACTTTTTTTTATTCTTCCAGTACCTGTAGCAATTCTTTTACATCATCGGATTTTTTGTATTCTCCTAGTTTTTCAAAGGCGCTGATCAAATTTCTCAAGCTTCGAATGATGATGTCGATATGACTGCACGGTTGGTAAAATATATCTGATTTTGATAGATTGAGTTGAGCGATGTAGTTGTCAATGTCTTCAGTAGAAAAGATTAATCCATTGTTAAATACATTAACGTAAAACTGGGTGTTGTCTGCCTTGTATGTAAGGATGAAAAGGTTGGGCAGGTTAACACCGTATAGAGGTATTTTTAGCCTCTGAGCAATGATCAAGTACACGGCACATAGCGACAGTGGATTGCCCTTTTTTGATTCTAAGACAATGTTGATCATGCTGTTGGAAGGGGCATGAAAATTTTTGGAGTTCGGTCTGAACTTCAATTTGTTGAACATGATGTCGTTCAGCACCTTTATCTGCTGAATGGGTTCCATTTCGTTTTTAAATTCTTTCCAAGCTTCGTAGTAGAATTGCTCAAATTTTCTTTTGAGAAATTTCATGTTAAGGTCTGGATATTGATAGTTGCTTATAAGCATCATGCCCTCTAGCAAATCTTCACCACCTCCTTGTTTCCAATCCAGCAGTTTGTCTTTTAATAGCTTGTATTGTAATGTGTGAATGATTTCTTCAATTCTGTTGCGCACAGAAGGGTTGAGGCTGTTGTTCATCCATTCTTTTTCAAGCATAGGAATAACATCCGTTCCCATCGACAAGAGCTTTTCTTCCACATGAGAAAGTATTTCCTTGTCCTCGTCTTCGAGTAATGAAACCAATGCTACCAACTCGCTATTTTCCATATATCAACCTTTCTTCTTTGTTTAACAGACCACTCAGTTTAAAACATCTTTGTTGAAATTTTCTGACGATCCAGTGAAGTGCTTTCACTAATTCAAACTAAAAGTATCTTGACGATAATAACAATTTAATGAAATTAATTTTAAAAAGTTTTCTTGAAAAACTCGTAGGCCGTAGAATTTGCCGCATGTGTTTTTAAGAAGTATCCGATTTAACGGCATATTCGGATGCTGTCTTGTTTAGTGTCAGGTTTGTATAATGCCTACATTAAACTTATCAGTTATAGGTGCTTGATTTGCTGCTTCTATTCCTTTTGAGATGATTTTTCTGGTATCCAAGGGATCGATCACTCCATCTACCCAAAGTCTGGCAGCTGCGTAGTAGGGGCTCAGTTCTTCATTATATTTGTTGGTGATTTCGTCGAGAAGTGATTTCTTTTCTTCTTCAGAAATTTCTACGCCCTTCATTCCGGCTACTTTTATTTGGAGTAGTGTTTGAGCTGCCGCCTGACCGCTCATCACGGCGATTTTGGCTGTAGGCCAGGCATAAATAAGTCGGGGGTCGTAAGCTTTGCCACACATGGCGTAGTTGCCTGCCCCATAAGAGTTGCCCAGTACAAAAGTGAATTTTGGGACAACAGAATTTGCCATGGCATTGACCATTTTAGCGCCATCCTTGATGATGCCACCTTGCTCAGCTTTACTACCAACCATAAAGCCACTGACATCATGTAAAAAGACCAATGGAATCTTTCTTTGGTTGCAGTTCATAATAAAACGGGCTGTTTTGTCGGCAGAGTCAGAGTAAATCACGCCTCCCATTTGCATTTGCCCCTTCTTGTTTTTTACCATTGTTCTTTGGTTGGCTACAATTCCTACTGCCCATCCATCAATGCGTCCTGTTCCGCACAGAAGGGTTTTCCCATAGTCTTTTTTGTATTCATCAAACTCCGAGTCATCAAGTAGCCTTGCAATGATATCTCTCATTTCATAAGGCTTCACCCTGTCCACAGGCATTAGCCCATAGATCTCTTCCGGATTCTCTTTCGGTTCTTTTGGTTCGACCCTGCTGTATCCAGCATCCTCTGGTTTGCCGATTTTATCAAATATCTTTTTTATGGCATCAAGGCATAATTCATCTGAGTCGTATTTGTTGTCTGTTACGCCTGATATTTCACAATGTGTGGTAGCACCGCCCAAGGTTTCATTGTCAATACTCTCTCCTATGGCAGCTTTTACCAAATAGCTCCCTGCTAGAAATATACTACCGGTTTTATCTACAATCATAGCTTCGTCTGACATGATGGGTAGATAAGCACCTCCTGCTACACAGCTCCCCATAATGGCGGCAATTTGAACTATGCCCATAGCGGACATGCGGGCGTTGTTTCGAAACTGTCTACCAAAATGTTCTTTGTCTGGGAAAATCTCATTTTGCATTGGTAAATAAACGCCGGCACTGTCTACCAAGTAAACAATTGGAATTTTGTTTTCCATCGAAATTTCTTGAGCCCTCAAGTTTTTCTTGGCGGTAATGGGAAACCATGCTCCTGCTTTTACTGTGGCATCATTGGCGACTATCATGCACTGAC
>CAXBNB010000038.1:0-13461 GCA_963976505.1 uncultured Reichenbachiellaceae bacterium | reverse complement strand
AAGCAATCATCGGGGTTTTGATACCCCCTTCATGGCTATAATTTTTATAATATCTCAATGGTGTATTGGACACATTGGCCCAGTCACCACGAAGAGATGTCCACCTTGTAATAGACCCTATTGGTCCTGTTCCTTCTAGTTTTACATTTTCAGAAGAGGCACCATTGTCTGACACAAAAACAATCAGCGTGTTTTCATCGACTTTCATTTCCTTCAGCTTGGCTTGTAACCGCCCAATATTCTGATCTAGTCTGTCTATCATCGCACCATAAACCGCCATAACGGTATCTTCCCTGGCTTTTTCATCTTCCGTCAACTCTTCCCATTTTTTGTGCATTGACTCTGACAAAGGATAGTTCTCAGGTAGCAGCCCCATCGCCTTTTGCTTTGCAAACCTTGCTTGTCTGATTTTTTCATATCCCACCTTGTACTTTCCTTGGTATTTGACAATGTCCTCCGGCCATGCCATCAGCGGATCATGAGGAGCATTGTATGCCATATAGAGAAAAAATGGTTTCTTTTCTTCCTTGTGCTGATCCAACCAACCTAGAGCATAGTCGGTAAAAGCATCTGTGGTGTAGAAATCCTTCGATTCAGGAGTAAACGGCTGGATCACCTCGCCTTCAATACACCAAGGTCGGTCATTGCGCTTTTGGGCAGGCTGGCCTTCCCCTTCTCTTTGCATTCCAGGGTTGAAGTAATTGCATGCCCCTTCAAAAAGACCGCTGTAGTGATCGAAACCACGGGTAACCGGATTTTCAGTGCTGTGGTGTTTGCCTGACCACATGGTAGTATAACCAGCACTTTTGAAAAGCTCTCCCAGCGTTATTGCATTGTTCATGTTCTTTTTATAGGTTTTGTTATAGCCCGTCTCTTGAGAATACAAGCCCGTTAACAAAGTAGCCCTCGAAGGAAAACATTTAGAGGTGTTATAAACCTGCGTAAACCGCATGCCGTTGGTGGCCATTTTATCTAGATTGGGAGTACTTACTTCGCTTCCAAAGCGCCCTAGATCAGACCACCCCATGTCATCGGCAAGAATTAATATTACATTAGGTTTGGCATCAACTGCAGCAGATTGCTTCTTAGTTTCCTTACAAGATATCAATACACAACAGATTGATACTGATAAAATTAGATTCTTAATATTCATAATTTACTATGGCTATATAAATAGTTGTAGAGGTGTAAATATACACGATTGAAAATCGCACTTACAATAAAAATTGTGTCATTTACATGGGTAAAAAAACCATTTTCCTAACTTCGTGCTGAAATAACAAAAAATTATGAATAACGAATTAGAAAAATTAAGTTACAGTTTAGGTGTGAATGTTGCCATGAGCTTACAATCTCAAGGGCTGGTTGAAGTGGACGCAAAATTATTTGGGCAAGCTATTGACGATGTATTTAAGGGATCAGACTTACAAATAGACCCACAAGAAGCTGGTAATATCCTCAATGCTCACTTCAGCAAGTTACAATCAAAACAACAGGAAGGTGCGATTAAAGAAGGACAAGAATTTCTGGAGTCAAACAAGAAAAATGAGGGTGTTGTTACCTTGGAAAGTGGTTTGCAATATCAAATATTGAAAGAAGGCGCTGGAGCAAAACCAAGTATTGACAGCACAGTGACTACCCATTACCATGGTACTACTATTGACGGATCTGTATTCGATAGTTCTGTGGATAGAGGAGCCCCTGCTTCGTTCCCAGTGAACGGTGTAATTGCAGGATGGACAGAAGCTTTGCAGTTGATGCCAATAGGATCAAAATGGAAACTTTTTGTACCTTCTGACCTTGCTTATGGTGATCGTGGTGCAGGTCCAAAAATTGGCCCTCATACTACTTTGATCTTCGAAGTGGAATTGCTTGAGATCAAGTAATCAATAAACCACAAAAAAGCCTTTTGCCACTAAAATTGTAGCAAAAGGCTTTTTTATTTCCTTTCTCGTCCTAACGAACAAATTCTTCGGTGTGCATCACATTGCCATCTACATCTCGATGTTCGAATACCAATTTGACTCGATCATTGTCGCTATAAACTTTACCAAATAAATAGCCGCCTTTCACACGAAGAAAACGGTGCTCTGGTTTGACATTGTCTTGCGACCATCCACCGGCATGAGAATCAGATCCTGCACCACAGCCAAACTCCCACAGGTTAGAATCTGCAAAATGACTTACATATTGCCAATGGCGGTCGCCGGTGCATACAATCACGTTCTCTTGTTTATTGATAAATTCACGGATTTCATTTCCCTCATAGGCAAATGCGTCGTTGGAGTAGTTGTCGTTTTTTCCATTTGGGCGATCAGGCCCCAGTATAGGTGATGAAGTAATAATTACCTTATAAGTAGCGTCCGACTCATCAATGGTGTTGAATAACCATTCCTTCTGCTCTTTGCTAAGGATCGTCTTATTTGGACCATCTTCATCAGTATTTTTACTCCTATAGTTTCTGCCTTCTAAAATCCAAACTTGAAGGTCTTTGCCCCACCGTACGGTTTTATACGTTGGGGAATTGCTGGGGAATTGTTCTTTATCAAAAATCTCCAATCCTCTCTCGAACGAAACAGGTCCGTAGAATTCTTCAGGATATGCATCGTCTTTTAATGCATCATGGTCATCTTTCATGAAATAACTACTTGTCCTGTTGTAAAAACTACGTTGCAAAGGCAAAGCAAACAGGCGATCCCACTTGAAACGCATCAATTCCTCTGTCATCGCATAAGGATTTGGCTTGTCATAGTACTCTATATCTCCAGTGTGTACAAAGAAATCAAGATTATCTCTGTCCATTGCAGGATAAATTTTGTGTCCTGTAGTACTGTCTTTTCTAATGTAATCGTGGCAACTCACTATGCTGAAAGCAATATCCCTGGTTTTCTCAGCCATAGGCGGAGTTAGAAATTCTCCCCTAAGGGTATCTGCAATATTTTGCCCCTCTCCAACTCTGGAAAACATTTCAATTACATAATGAGTGTCAGGAGAAAGGTTTTTAAGTTTCCACTGTTTGGTAAAGTGCTTATCCACATCTACCTGCCCCCAGTCCAATGCTACTTTGGTCTCAGGTTTGTTTGCCTCCCAATAGGTCAATTTCACTTCTCCTTCGGCTCCTAAACAAGCACCTTCCATGTCTTTCAATGACAAACCTTCAGGAATTTGTTTTCTATTCAAAAAATCTTTGTCTTTCATTTTACCAAATTCCTTTTGCTCTTCTTTGGTCAAAGGTATAAATGCTTGCCCCTCCCAGTTCATTTCAGGGGTTTGTGTGAGACGTGTCCAAATAGTGATGGAATTCTGATCTACCCATCCATTGTGTACACCATTTCCGAAATAGGGACCTTCCTTCGCTGGCTGTTCCTGCTTTTTGGATTGACTGCAGGATATCAGGAAAAGTAGCATTGCTATTATGTATGATATTTTCATATTATTCATCATTTGATTTTATATCGGCATACAGGTAACTCTTAAAAGAGTACTTTCAGCGAATTTTACTAAAAAGAGATAAACAGACAATATTCAATGCCCGTTTATCTCTTTTATTCAACACTTTATTCGAAGTATCCTATGTTTTGAGTCAGCACCGCCTCGGTGTTTGCCTCAATTTCACTGAACGGTATTGGATACAGATTATGATGATCTTGCATTGAGTTTCCTACAAATATCGGATTGTAAGCCTTCGTTCTTTGAACGAGTTTACCCAATCTAGTTAATGTAAGCAGTCTAAATTCTTCATAGTTTAATTCCCTTAAACGCTCGTCAAGTATATAGTCAATATTTACTTCACCATCAGACACCTCTGGCGCATTAGACCTTCTTCTCACCTCATTGATATCATCAGCAGCAAGTCCAAGGTTGTTATTCCCTAGATGAGCCTCTGCCCTAAGCAAATAGGTTTCCGCCAATCTAATGGAGTAATGATCTCTATAGGTTCTTCTAGCATCACTGGTAAGGGCCCCTGCCACTTTTTGATCTGCTGTCCACAAATCCGAGGGGTGCAATCCCGGTGTAGAAAGTTTGGCTACAACAGGAAAAAAGTTTCTAGCCGAGTCTGTATAAGTATTCAATGGTATAAGGTTATTTGCAACAGCATACAATCCATGAGAAGGACTATCTGGGTTGTTGACCTTGAAGTCTCTAACTATATTAAACTCTGAATTTCTAATATCAGTGCCACCATCGTTATCCCATAGTTCGTTATAGAAATATGATGTTGGCCTCAAAAATCCAGACCCTCTTCCATAATAGTTTGTATTGGGCTCACCACCGGCGATCAAACTACGGGATTCCCCATCCGTATCTTCTATGTCAGTTCTCCAAAGTCTTGGAACACTCATACGCTCCAAAAGCAAATCACCACCACCAGTTACCTGGTGTTCAAACTGTAACACCCATAATGCTTCTGTATTTCCAGCAGATCTGTTTTGGTTGCCTTGTCTGAAAAGATCCCAGTAAACATCACCTCCAAAGTTCGTGTCGTTCATCCTAGTACCGAAGCGAGAAGTCATTAAATCCGTAGCAGAGTGATCAATCACTTTGGTAGCAGCATCTATGGCATCTGTCCATCTTTCCAATGAAATGTAAACTTGAGAAAGAAGGTGATTTGCTGTTTCCTTGCTAACCCTGTGGTCTTCTACAGATGATATGTCTGGTAAATTAGTAGCCGCAAACTCTAAATCCAATGCACATTGTTCATAAACTTGGGTTCTAGTGGCTCGCACATAGTCTCTCTTAGGTGACGATGTTTCCTCAAGTACAATAGGAACTCCACCGTAAAGATTTGCCAACATGTTGTAACCAAGTGCTCGGAAAAACATTGCCTCTCCTTTAACTAAATTACTTTGAGCTTCTGACAACTGGCTATTTTCAGCATCTGCTCTGGCTATAATTACATTGGCATTGTAAATAATACCGTATGCTTCTACCCAAACATATTTCACTCTATTTGATGTAGGCAATAATACAGAAACATAATCTGGTGGATTTTCACCCATGTCTTTGTCATTCATTATCATGTCAGTACCAGAAAACATCATTTGAGGACTTTGGTTAACATTAGCTGATCCCCAAAAATTATCACGATAATCCTTATGCAATCCTATAATAGCAGCATTAAATTGTTCCTGCGAAACATACGAATTTTCCGGAGAATAAAAATCCAATGGTACTTCTTCTAAAAAATCAGACTCATTACAACTCATTATCAAAGCTGCAAGAAGTAAATATGACAGTGATGAGTGTTTTAAATTACCACTTATCATGATATAAATTCTATTAATATATATTGTTAAGTTTTTCATCTCTTTAGTGTTTTAATCTTACGATCATTTTAAAATTCAATATTCAGACCCAAAGAATAACTCTTCATAACAGGTCTGCCATTTCGTACCAAAGCGGTATTGGTTTCCGGGTCCCATCCGTTGTATCCAGTCCAAGTGGCGAGATTTTTTCCACTGACAAAGACTTTCAATCTCGTGATATTGAATTTACTTAACAGTTCAGGATCAAAATTATAGGACAATGAAACATCCTGTAATCTCACAAAACTTCTAGAAGCATATCGGGTGCCTATAAGCCCATCAGAAACATTAATTCTCAGCTTCTGATACCTGGCATTAGGATTTTCCGGTGTCCAGTAGTCGATACCTGCCGGAACATTTGTATCAAATACATTTTCTGAACTGATGTCGTTCCAAGATGTCAAAACATCCTCCCCTAAATACCTGTTTTTTCCTCCCTGAACGGAGTTGATGAACAAGCTTAGTGACCAATTTTTATATTGCAATTTATTTTGCACACTAAACCTGTAACTTGGTGATGTATATCCTATTATGGTTCTGTCGTCAGGAGTAAACCCATCTACTCCATCCAAATCTTGCAATTTGTATGCGCCTACATCAAAACCACTTGGGATATCATCTCCAATTTGAAATAACTCACCGGTAATTTGATAATCATAAACCGCATCAATAGGTTCGCCTATAAACAAGCCTGAAGAGACAATGTCGTCTTCTACTCCATCACCATCATTGTCAAAGCCCAACAACTCAACTAACTCATCTCGGTTTCTAGAAAAATTAAAAGTACTGGTCCATGTAATATCGTTTTTCTCATAATTAACACTTGATATTGACAAGTCAATCCCTTGGTTTTTCAGTTTCCCGAGGTTAATTGGAATTTTTGAAAACCCTGCTAATTGAGGAAGGTTGACCTCATAGAGAACATCTTTTGTATCATTTTTATAGTAATCAATATTCCCCATGATTCTACCCTTAAACAAGGCAAAGTCAATTCCTATGTTAATTCCAGTTGTAGTTTCCCATTTCAGATTGGGACTTGCTAGACTAATAATTTCCTGACCATACAAAGGACTACCATTTGAGTCCACATATACAAATGCTCCATCTACTTCAGCAAGTGTTTGATACCTACCTATAGTTCTGTTGCCACTAGTACCATAAGAAGCCCTCATTTTTAATGATGGTAACCAAGATACCTGACTTAAGAAATCTTCTTGAGAAATGACCCATGCTGCAGAGGCTGAAGGAAATATTCCAAACTTGTTGTCTTTACCAAATCCAGAAAACCCATCCCTTCTAATAGTACCTGTAAATAAATATTTTCCCTGAAAACCATATATGAGTCGCGCCATGCTATATAGACTCGCTTCTTTATAAGCTGTAGAACTTACTGATTGCAAATCTGCCTGACCCGATTGCAAACTATTATAGCCCAATACATCATCTAAAAACACCGATGCTTGTGCCAATGTACCGTTTCCTTCCCTTTTCTCAAAACCATAAAGCAACGTGGCAGTAAAGTTATGATCCTGAGCAAAAGTTTTTTGATAAGTCAGTATATTGTCAGAAGAATAGCTCCTTCGTGTATCATTCTCCTTTGACCCATCTCCTTGAAAATTAGCGCCATAGGGTCTAAAAAGAAATTCATTTTCATTCCGGTAATTTGTGGTGTAATTAATCTTATAAGAAAGACCGTCAATAAAAGGAATGTCAATTTTCGCATAAATATTTCCAAACAAATTGAGCCTCCTGTCAGAATGATCCGCTTCCTCAACAGCGCGCAATGGATTTGTTGAAAGTCCACCAGGTTGAACCGTTAATTCTCCATTTTCTTTTCTAGCCAAAGCATAAGGCGACAGGTAACGCAAATTCCGTGAAATATCCAACCCTGAAAAATCACTTGAAGTAATAAAAGACTGCATTCCAATAGTCAGCCAATTAGTCACATAATTATCAAGATTTAAACGAGCATTCCACCTTTTGTAATCCTCTCCTACATGATATCCCGCCTGATCAGTATAGCCAACTGACATAAATGTAGAAACATTAGCATTTCTATGAGCCAGACTCAAATTTTGACTAATAAGATAAGGCTTATCATTGGTTAACAAATCGTACCAATTTGTTTCAAGACCTGAATCATAGGCTTCTACCATATCCTGAGTTTTAAATAATGTCCTTGGATCATAAGATGGATTTAGTTCCAGATAGTCGGGTCCGATTCGACTATTTAAAATATCACCATTTAAAAATTGGTTGATGTAATCTTGCCCACTCCCAGCTTTATATTCTTTAGCAGCTGATTGTGTGGTAAAAGTAGAGGAATAATTTATGGTTGTTTTCTCACCTTTACTACCAGATTTTGACGTAATGATAATCACACCATTGGCAGCTTGAGACCCATAAACAGAAGCAGCACTTGCGTCTTTGAGAATATCCACAGAGGCAATGTCATTGGGATTGATATCTACAATATTTCCTCTGTAAATCGTGCCATCAAGTACAATAAGAGGCGATTGCTCACCAGAGATAGATGTTCTACCTCTAATCGAAATCTCAGGATCTTCACCTGCCGCATCTACTTGACCAACATTCAAACCCGGTAGACTACCTTGTAAAGATTGGAAAAGTGAAACATTCGGTTGTTCTCTAAACGACTCTATATCCGCCTGCATTACAGAACCAGTGAGGTCACTTTTCTTTTGTGTACCATAACCAATTACTACAATTTCATCCAACTGTTCGGCATCTGGCACCAACTGAATATCTATTACGCTCCGTGTTCCAACTGCTATTTCTTGAGAGGAATAGCCAACATAAGAAACTTCCAATACTGAATTTTCAGATACCTGTAATTTATACTTCCCATCTAGATCTGAGGTGGTACCATCAGCTGTACCTTTTATCAATACCGTTGCACCAGGCAATCCTTCTCCGTTCTCATCGGTAATCATGCCAGAGATATCAACATCCGCAAGCTCAATTACTACTTCACTTTCTTCGGTTCCTGCTTTTACAACATGTATCGTTTCCCCTACACGCCTAAAACTTAGCCCAGTATTTTCTGAGATGAACCTAAGTACGTTGGCAATAGATTTCTGCTCAAAGTTTAATTTCAGAAATTGTTTATTTGCCAGCTTGATGATTTTCTTTTTGTAAGCAAAGCTAAATTCAGTAGTGTTTTCTATTTTGGAGAAGGTCTCTTCAATAGAAGCATTTTCCAATGTAAAGGACACATAGATTTCTTCAAGGCTCAGGCCTTGAGCCTTTCCATTTTCAGCTAAAAGTACAGTATATAATATACACTGCAACATAAATCCTAATGTCGCATACTTCGACATAGTTAAAAAAATTTTAAGTAATTTTGTATACATAATGTAATAGTTTTTGGTAACAATTAATTATCAAGAACATGCAGACTAGTAGGTGCCTTCTTCGTATCGCAAATATTCAGGAGCACTTACTTAGTCATAAGCCAGTTTTGTCTAACAAGACTGGCTTAACTTTTTCTAAAGGGTACTTTTTATCATTCTTATCATTTAATTACAACAATATGGTGATCGATTTTATATTCAAAATCATAGGCAAAGCTTAGACCTTTAAGCACTGCATCTAGGGTCTTATTTTTATACTTACCAGTAAAATCTTTGTCTAAGTCGATGTTATCCTTTTCCAGTATCACTTTTACATCATACCACCTTTCGATTACTTTAATTATACTCTGGATGTCCAAATCATTGAAAGAAAGAATGCCATCCCTCCATCCAATGGCTTCATCATATCTAAATGTAGATTTTTCAAACGATTTTGCCTCTTGATAGTAACTCGCCATCTCTCCTGGTTCGAGCAATACTCCTTCAAGTATCGTATTTTCTTCAAATGATCCAACCGATACCTTTCCAGTAACTACAGCAACTGTGATGGGATCTACCTTCATGTTGTATGCCTTCACGTTGAATGACGTGCCTAAAACTTGTGTGCCAATATCACCTGTAATTATCCTAAAAGGGCGGTCTGCATCTTTTTCGATTTCAAAAAAAGCTTCACCTTTCAACGTAACCGTTCTGTTGTTGGCATCAAAGAACTCCGGAAACACCAATTTGCTATTTGAATTAAGCTTGACTAGTGACCCATCAGCCAATTGAAAAGTGAGTTTTTCTCCTTTCCCCGTCTGTTTGATTACTTTTTTTATTGTAACTATTTCAGGCTGTAACTCATTTTGCTTTAGCAAAAAGTGATTAAGGCATATAGCAAGAAATGATAACACAACAAGCACTGCTGCCACCTTTAAAACAGAAGGTAGATGTTGAGTGAAGAACAACTGAACGCTATGTGGGTTGTTTACTTTTTCACGATTGCGCTTCAGAATGATATTGTTCCAAACGCCATCAAATTCATCCTCAGAAGGCAACTCTTCTTTCAGTCGAATAGAATGCACCAATTGCCAAGCCCTTTCCACTTCTTCTTTCTTATGTGGATTTTTATCCAGCCAAACTTCCCAAAAAGAAGTAGCCATTGGGTCTTGATCAAGTACCCATTTCTGAAAATATTCATCCAGAACAAAATTCTCTACAGTGTAGTCTAAATAATCCATTTGCAATTTATTGGAAATGAAATTCTTTCACTTCAATAATACAGAGCAAACAATCACTGACTTTACCCCATGAGATTTTATTTTTTTGTAAAAAAAATATTAAAGGAAGTTTTATCTAGGAATTCTATAATGTTTGATTGAGAATAGACGATCTATTTCAAAAAAGCTTTTTTCAATACTTCGATGGCTCTTGCCATAATCTTGTAGGTGGCTTTAACTGTGATTGCCATTACATCAGCAATTTGCTCATAAGTCAATCGCTCATAAAATTTCAGAAAAATGGCTTCCCTTTGCCTATACGTAAGTTCACTTAGGGCTTGTTTCAATCTGTCATTTTGCAATACAATATCCTCTTCCCGTATGAGTTGCATATCATGAGATAACACCACTTGAAAATCATAATCTTCATTGATCGAACCTGAATACAAAAAGCTCTCTTTGTTTGATTCTTTCAAAATTCTTCTTCTCAAACTTTTTATCAAATACGTTTTTAACCACTCAACTTCACTGAGCCTGCTTCTGCTATTCCATATATCAATAAACAAATCCTGGATACAATCATTTATCAGTTGACGGTTAGAATCTATTTTTATACCATAATTGAATAACAAAGAAAAAAAACGAGAGTAAATTTGAGCAAAGGCAGAATCACTTCCATTCAGAAACTCTAGCCACAATTGCTGATCTGATAGGTTTTTTAATATCCCCTTATGCTCCTCATTATTTGTTTGGTTTTCTAAAGACACATCATCTGTAAATCTAGATTGCTTACGTTCATGTCTATGAAAGAATGTCATTGATTGCGAAAAATGGGAGAAGTGAATTGCAATATTAAAAAAACAAACATAATTATAAAAAGTAGTTCTTTAACCTTTACTCAACAGAATACTTGATTCAATGTATGATTAAGAATGGAAGAGTATAATTTTGCGACATGGAACCAATCGAAATTCTATTTCAGGACGAATACCTTATTGCAGTAAACAAACCTCATGGGTTGCTGGTGCATCGTTCTCGAATTGCAAGGGATGCAACCGTATTTGCTTTGCAGGAAGTACGTGACATGATTGGAAAAACAGTATATCCGGCACATAGAATAGACCGAAAAACAGGTGGGGTACTTTTGTTTGCTTTGGACCAACAAACTCACAAGGATGTACAGGAATTGTTTGCCATCAGAAAAATGCACAAAAAATATTGGGCTATACTAAGGGGACATGCTGAGGATGAAGGAATCATTGATTACCCTTTAACCAATGACAAAGGAAAGGTACAGGAAGCTATCACCAATTATAAAACCCTACAAAGAACAGAGCTGCAAGTACCCTTTGGCCAACATGCTACTTCACGCTATTCATTGGTTGAAGTAATTCCCGAAACAGGAAGAATGCATCAAATACGAAAACATTTTGGGCATATTTTTCACCCAATCATTGCAGACCGCAAACATGGCTGCAACAAACAAAACAAGCTTTTCAAAGAAAAATGGAATATGGATACCATGCTTTTGCATGCATGTGAATTGAGTTTCACGCACCCTATAACCAATCAACAAGTTGTGATCACTGCAAAATTACAAGATGAATTTATGAGAATGATGCAATTGATGGGTTTTGAAATCAATTATAAAGGATTGAATCAGAACAAAGAAGCCGTAAAATAATAGCCCATTATAAAAACGGTAGTTAACTTTAATACACTGCCTGTCACAAATCCAATAAGTGAGCCAAAGGCAGATTTTAAAGCAGCACCCTTTTGTTGACCGTCAATGAGTTCACCAATAAAGGCTCCTAAAAAAGACCCCACGATCAGTCCAAAAGGAGGAAAGAAAATAAGTCCCACAATCAAACCAGCTATACTACCAATTACTCCCTTCCTACTGCCTCCAAATTTCTTGGTTGCCATTGGTGGAATGACATAATCCAGAGCAAACACTGCAATAGTGATAGCGAGCCAAATCAAAATAAATGTAGTACTGAAAGGTGGGTCGGTTTTAAACTGTAAAACAAGCAGGGATAAAAAACCCAAAGGCGGTCCTGGCAATACAGGTAAGAGGCAACCGATAATTCCGGAAATCAGTAATGCAATACCTAAAATAGTCCAGACGTAATCCATCAGACTTTGATGTCAAAAGACAACAGTGAACTTTTAAGTTGCTCAGGTGAAGAGAAATGAATGCCATTGATGCCCAACTCCTTCGATGCTTCAATGTTGCGCAGGTTGTCATCTATGAAAATTGCTTTTTCAGCTTCTATATTAAACCTGTCCAGTGTCAGTTCATAAATATCATAAAACGGCTTTCTGGTCTTCTCTGTACCAGACACAACAATCCCTTCGAACCATTGCAGAAAATCAAATCGATCCAATGCAATAGGAAATGTTTCAGCACTCCAGTTGGTCAATGCATACACCCTATGCTTTTTCTGGTCAATGAGTGATTTCAAAATACTTACCGTACCAGCAATCGAATCACCCAACATTTCTACCCACCGACCATAAAACATTCTGATATGCTCCTCATGCTCAGGAAACATTGCAACCCTTTCTTCTGTCGCCTGTTGCAAGCTATATCCGGCATCCTGCTCTTCATTCCAATCTGAGGTGCAGATATTGTCAAAAAACCATTTCATTTTGCGCCTATCTCCTTTAAAAACATCCAGGTACACATATTCCGGATTCCAGTCTATAAGTACACCCCCAAGGTCGAAAATTATGGTATCAATTTTATTTTTCATTCTAATAATTTAAGTCGATTTGGTTATTTAAAGTGGATTTAGATCCTGAAACTTACTCCTGCCTTAGCCTGTAATCCTCTCATCGGATAGTTGTAATAACGCTCGTAGTTTTTATTGAGGATATTGTCAAATTGCAGAAACGCTCCAATGCGATCATTGATTTGATAATCCAAATTGAGGTTGAGTTCGGTTATGGCTGACATGGCAGTAGTTGTTTCATTGCCTGCAGTAAGTCCGTTGCTTTGCAGGCCTTTGATGCCACCTAACAGATTGAATTGCCACCCGATCGACAGCTTGTCCATTACTTTATGATTTCCTAGAAATTCAATCTTGGAAGTTGGTAAGTTGTAAAAATCCGTGACGTTTTTTGAAGAATAGCTGAGAATAGCAGCATTCAATCCAATCTGATTGTCGCTGTTTATGTCAAACTGCATTTTCGATCCAAACTCAACTATACTGGTATTTTCAGGAATGTAAGACACTTCGAATGAAGTAGTATCAGGTAGTATATTTTGATAATACCCCATGTTCTTGACAGATTGCAATTGCACATAAGCTGTCATCGCAAATTGTTGTGAGGGCTTAATGGCGGTACCTGCTTTAAAATCATAATTCACTCTGGAACTGAGCACAGCCAAATCGTCCATCAAATATGGGTTTTCTCTGGCATAATCAGCATAGGAATTGAAAGACATCCCTCCATCTAGATTGGCAAATAAACTCACTTGTTCTGATATCGAATAACGTGCTCTTGCAAATGGAAATATCGTCGAAGTACCAAAAGTTTCTCCACCACCTGAAATGGTAGTAAATGAAAACCCTGCAT
>CAXBNB010000037.1:0-13464 GCA_963976505.1 uncultured Reichenbachiellaceae bacterium | reverse complement strand
ACAATATGGGTTTGATTACTATTCCGCTCATTTTCTCAAAGAGAATGTCGGTAATTTCAAGAAAATAGCCATTGGCGATTATCAAATGCAATTTGGACAGGGACTGTTACTGGGAGCGGGATTTAACCCTGGCAAAGGTTCTGAAACCATTACAACTGTAAAGCGCAGCAGTTCCGGAATCAAAGCTTACAGCTCAGCGTTAGAGTCTGGATTTATGAGAGGGGCAGCATTCACTTATCGGCTCAATCATTTTGACATCACACCCTTCTATTCTCAACTTAATCAGGATGCCAGCATAAAAAATGATACCACATACACCAATTTTGATGAATACATTTCTTCGATACAACAAACAGGGATGCACAGAACATCCACAGAATTGGGAAACAAAAAAGTAATCAATGAAAGAATATACGGAGCAAACATCTTGTATAAAAAGCCCTCCAACGACCTGCAACTTGGACTAACCTACCTCAACATTGACTATGGCATACCGCTGTTTAAAAAGCCAAATAACTACAATCAGTTTGAGTTTCAAGGCAGCAACAATTACAATATAGGCGGATTTTTCAACTACAATTGGCAAAACTTTCTATTCTTTGGAGAAGGAGCCATTTCCAAGTCAGGTGGTATGGGTATGGTTGGTGGGTTTATCAGTAGCCTGTCTCCTATTGTATCGATCAGTATGGTGTTGCGCAATTACCAAAAAGACTTCCATACTTTTTATGGCAATGCCTTTGGTGAAGGGACTCGAAACATTAATGAAAAAGGAATTTATTGGGGATTAAAAATAACCCCATCCAACAAGTATTTTTTCACTGCCTATTATGATCGTTTTAGCTTTCCCTGGTTGAAATTTCGGGCAGAATCACCTTCCGAAGGCTTTGAGTACTTGATGCGGTTCAATTACCGCCCTACCCGATCGATCCTTTTATATGGACAATTTCGCTCAGAGGCTAAGGAACTCACCGTTAACACTGATGACGGAAACCTCAGCAGGCTTGAGCAAGGACTCAAAAGAAGCTACCTATTCAATATGAACTATGACATTGGAAGGGGCTTTTCTCTGAAGTCAAGGGTTCAATTTAGTGATTATTATCTAGCAGGCACCAAAACCAAGGGTATGGCTATCGCGCAGGATTTGAATTTTGATTTTGCCAAATTCAAATTCAGCACCAGAATAGCCATCGTAGATACCGATGATTTTGAAAACCGCCAATACATGTACGAGAAAAACGTATTGTACGCATTTGCCATACAGGGCATCTCAGGTCAAGCCATCCGAAACTACCTGATGGTTCAGTACAAACATTCTAAAAAGATCAATGTTTGGATTAGATATGCCCGTACGAGCTTTCAAGACTCCCAACGTATTGTCAATGCAGAATCCTCTTTCATCGGTTCGGGGCTCTCCGAAATAGCTGGCAACAAACGATCAGAAGTAAAGATGCAGGTGAGGTATCGGTTTTAGAATCACTTTGTCATCTTTTTAAGAATTTATGAACCATTATTCTAAATGTGAACCAAAATTCATTTTATTCGTTAAATTTGGGTAAAATCAATTTTAAAAAAGATGAAATCTATCACTCTTCATAACTTAGATGATGATCTGGTCGAACTTATAGAAAGAGAATCTAAGGATAGCGGACTTAGTTTGAATAAGACCATAAAAACCTTATTGCATAAGGCTCTAGGCACCAATCCTAAACCTAAGAAAATGAGGGAAGAAGAATTTTCTGACCTCCTCGGCGTTTGGGATCAAGAACAGCTAGATGAGTTTTCTAAGAGCACAAAAGAATTTGGTGAGGTCAACCCTGAAGATTGGAAATGAAAAAAATCCTCTTAGATACCAGTGCATATAGTAATTATTTGAAAGGAGATCAGACTGTTTTCCAAGAAATTGTGAGTTCGGATAGAGTGTATCTATCCATTTTTGTAATAGCAGAACTCTTAACAGGTTTTAAAGGAGGAACTAAAGAAAAAGAGAATCGAGCTATTTTAGATAAATTTCTATCGAAATCGACTGTAGGAATCATAAAAGCTGGCATTGAAACTTCAGAAATATTTTCAGAGCTAAAACATGCACTCAAGTGTAAAGGCACCCCCATTCCGATCAATGATGTGTGGATTGCAGCCCATGTCCGTGAATCAGGTGCGACTCTAGTCACCTATGACAATCATTATAAGCATATCTCCAACCTAAAAGTTTGGTCTAGCATTAATTAGAATTTCATCGGTTTTTAGGACACAGACACTCACTCAGAAGTGAAAGTCAAAATTTGGTATCGGTTTTGGAAACAAAAACAGCAGCAGGAAATTCCTGCTGCTGTTTTTGTTTATTTTAATCCCTAGCTCTTAAAGAGCTAAAAACCACTCAAGAATTTACTTTTTCTTCTTTTTCCTTGACTGCTCACTATTTTTCATGGCATCTTCAAGTTTTTGCTGGAAGGTTGATTTTTTCTTGTTCGCATTTTTCTTTCTGTTCTCTTCAAGTTTCTTCAAGATTTTGTTTTCATCTATAAACTTCCTAAACATAGCTATTTGTCCGAAAGACACAATGTTGGAAACAAAATAATAGAAAGTAAGACCTGCAGAATAACTGTTCAAGAAAAACAAGAACATCACTGGCATCATATACTGCATGGTTTTCATAGGTCCCTGCATCTGCGCTTGCATCTGGCTGTTAGACCAAGTATAAAGTATCGTTGAAGCAGTCATGAGTAGTGTAAACAAACTCACGTGATCACCATAAAACGGGATGGTAAAAGGTAAATCCCATACGCTATCGTATGTAGAAAGATCATGCGCCCATAGGAATGCTTTCTGTCTCAACTCTATCGAATTTGGAAAGAAGTTGAACATCGCCAAGAGTATCGGAAACTGCAGCAACATCGGAATACATCCACTTAACGGATTAATTCCGACTTTGGAATACAGCTGCATTTGTTCTTGCTGTGCCTTTTGAGCATCGTCACCGTGCTTTTCTTTGATGGCATCCAATTCCGGCTTCAGAACTTTCATCTTCGCCATAGACATGTGTGATTTGTATGTCAATGGAGATAGAAGAATGCGAATAAAAATCACCATTATTATAATGATGATACCATAATTAGAAATGTATTTTTCAAGAAAGTGAAAAATAGGTATGATCAGATATTTGTTTACAACACGGAACATTTTCCATCCCAAATCTACATTTTCTGCAAACCCGTCAGTCACCTTCTTCATGATGGTGTAATTGTTTGGGCCAAAATAGAATTGGAATTGACCATCTCCTGCCTTTACATCTCCAATAGCTATGGTTAGGTTCATTGTAGCTGTTTTCACAACAGTACTATCCGATTCATCTATTTCAATAGTAACAGTAGCTGCCCTGAAATTGTTTTTGGCTATAATGGCTGAAGTAAAAAATTTCTGGTGAAATGCCAACCAATTCACAGGAGCATTAAGTTCTTCTGTTTCTTTGTCAGTAGATGTAGCGCTCAAGTAATCCATACTATCTCCTACGGGCTTGTAGTTAATCGTGGATTTTGCCCTAGAGTCTTTTAGGTTGTCTTCATAGACTTTCATCCTGTCCACCCAGTTCATCTGCACGTCTTCATTGTCAACAATGCCGTCAAGGCCAGACATTTTCAGGTTGTATCCAATCACATAACCTGTCCCAGGGATGGCATATTGCTGCTCGATGTACCTATTGCCATCAAGGTTCATTCTATAGCTAAACCTCAAAGTGTCGGTTGCACTTACCTTACCACTCTTTCCATTTGTAGAAAAATACAAATCTGAAATGTTAATCGAGCGGTAATTGCTTTTGATCCAAATGTCCAGATCACTGCTATTTTCATCGATCAATACCAATGGTTTCTTCTCAAAAGTCAGGTGCTTTTTCAGTACCAAACGCTTAATCTGCCCTCCTTTTGTGGAAAAAGTAGCCACCAAGTCATCATTTTCAATTTCGAATGTTTTTTCTGTTCCTGAAGCATATCCAGCAAACACACCGTACTTTTCATTGTTCATAGCAGCCAACAAAGAATCATCCACTTGTTGGACAACACCTGTTGAACCATTGTTTGCAATTGGTTGGTTGGGTGTATTTGAACTTGTCTGTTCAGTAGTTGCTTGCTCTACTACAGGCTCTGGTATTTCCGGAGAAAAAAATTGGAAATACACGGTCATTAATACTAACATTAAGACCAAACCTAATATCTGGTTTCTATCCATTTCTACTTTTTAAGAATTAATTTTTTCTTTTTTACTGGCGAGTGCCGCTTTTATAAATCTCACAAAAAGAGGGTGAGGGTTCAATACCGTACTTTTTAATTCAGGGTGAAACTGAGAACCTACAAACCAAGGATGGTCTTTCAATTCTACAATTTCAACAAGTCCGGTCTCGGGATTAACTCCCGAAGCTATCATTCCTGCCTCTTCAAATTCTTTTAAATATTTATTATTGAATTCATACCTGTGTCTGTGTCTCTCACTGATATTGGTATGTCCATAGGTGGAAAATGCTTTTGTTCCTTTTGTCAGGTGACAATCGTAAGCACCAAGCCTCATGGTACCTCCTTTGTCGGTGATAGATTTTTGATCTTCCATCATATCAATTATCGGGTGCTTAGTTTTTGGATTCATTTCAGTAGAATTGGCACCTCTTAATTTCAGCACATTACGGGCAAACTCTATGGTAGCACATTGCATACCCAAGCATATTCCAAAAAATGGAATCTTATTCTCCCGTGCGTATTTTACCGCTTCTATCTTTCCTTCTATCCCTCTTTCTCCAAATCCTGGTGCAACCAAAATACCATCCACTTCATTGAATAATTTTTCGCAGTTCTCAGAAGTAACATCCTCTGAGGAAAGCCAGGTGATACGCGTTTTGCATTCATTTTCGGCTCCAGCATGAATGAACGATTCACTTATTGACTTATAAGCATCCTGCAATTCCACGTATTTACCAACTACGGTAATTGATACTTCAGAGGTTGGAGTTTTTAGCCTTCTTAAAAACTCTTTCCACTGGTCTAGCATGGGTTCCTTTTTATGAGAAATCTTCAGTTTGGTAAGCACACGCTCGTCCAATTTTTCCTTTCTCATGAGCAAAGGCACATCATAAATTGTGGATGCATCTCTTGCTTCAATTACGCAGTTGACAGGCACATTGCAAAACAATGCAATTTTTCTTCTTAAATCAGAAGACAAATGATGTTCGCTGCGACATACCAAAATATCAGGCTGAATTCCTGCTTCCAATAATTGTTTTACAGAATGTTGAGTCGGTTTTGTTTTCAACTCTCCGGCAGCCTTAAGGTAAGGAATCAATGTCAAATGAATAGAAACCACATTTTGAGGTCCCAACTCAAATCTTGCTTGTCTCACAGCTTCAATAAATGGTAGTGATTCAATATCTCCAACACAACCACCGATTTCGGTAATTACGACATCATAATTGCCTGTTTTACCAAGCCTATATATGCAATTCTTTATCTCGTCAGTAATATGAGGAACTACTTGTACCGTTTTTCCTAAAAACTCTCCCCTTCGTTCTTTAGTGATCACATCGTGATAAATCCTTCCTGTAGTTACATTATTTCCTTGAGAAGTAGGACTGTTGAGAAAACGCTCGTAGTGGCCTAAATCAAGGTCTGTTTCTGCTCCGTCATCAGTGACATAACATTCACCATGCTCATAAGGATTGAGAGTACCCGGATCTACGTTGATGTATGGATCAAATTTCTGGATGGTTACGCTGTGGCCTCTGGCTTGGATAAGCTTGGCTAAAGAAGCTGCAATAATTCCTTTACCAAGAGAGGAAGTTACTCCGCCCGTAACGAAGATGTATTTGGTTGATGGCATATATAAGTGGCAAATATTATGTTACGGGGCACAAAGTTATCCCTTTAAGGGAATATCCTTACCCTATAAGGAAAGAAATATTTAATTAAAATGAAATGATAAAGTTGATGCGCTGATCCTACTCGAACCAACAGCAACAAGAGTGATCAAAAATGGGATGTCAGAGATCCCATTTTTCATTCAGAAAGGTGATCCCGTGGTGAGCAGTCAGGTCGAACTGACAAGGAACTACCGACACATAGTTGTTGGCAATCGCCCATTCATCATTGTCTTCACCTTTGTCGTAGTTCACAAAGTTTCCTACCATCCAGTAATACTTTCGACCATTGGGATCTACTCTTTCATCAAAGTCTTCTTCCCATTTGGCATTGGCTTGTCGGCAAACTTTAATGCCTTTGATCTTTTCATTTTGCTTGCATGGAATGTTCACATTCAATGCCATGCCTGTTGGCAACCCTTTGTCTAAAATTTCCTTTGTGATTTTGAGTATATATTCATCCACATGAGAAAAATCTGCATGCCAACCATAGTCGCACAAAGAAAATCCAATGGCTGGACAGCCTTCTATGGCCCCTTCGATAGCACTAGACATGGTGCCAGAATACAACACACTAATGGACGTATTTGAGCCATGGTTGATGCCGCTGACTACCAAATCTACTTTTCTTCCTTTGAGCACCCTGTGCTTACCCAACTTCACACAGTCGGCAGGAGTACCTGAGCTTTTATAGGCTTCAACACCTTCTCCAAATATATCGGTTTGCGAAAGTCTGAGTGTATCTCCTACTGTGATGGCATGCCCCATTCCAGATTGCGGACCGTCCGGAGCAACTACAACCACTTCTCCAAGTGTTTTCATCAACTCAACTAATTTTCGTATCCCTAGGGAGGTAACCCCATCGTCGTTGGATATAAGGATCAAAGGTTTTGACATGCTCAAATTCGATTTATTATTAAGCTGCCAAAATTAACAGAAGCATTTCAACAAATCGTAAACTATCTGTTATTTATGTTCCATGATTCGGAAATCATGTTCATAAAAAAGCCACTTCAATACTTTGAAGTGGCTATATAACCGATAATTGTAAAGATTTCTTATTCTTTAATTTGCCTTTCTTACTTTCCCACTGCTGCTGGCATCTACTATTACTTTTTCGGGATTGCCTTTGTATGAAATCCTGCCACTGCTTGACGCATCAGCGATCAATTCTTCTGAGACCGATATCTCGGCACTTCCAGAGCTACTGATGTCAGCCTTTACCCGTTCGCTTTGCAAGCCATAAGCCATAAATTTTCCTGAGCTACTGATGTGAAATCTCTGAAAACTTGTACGACCTGTCAACTCTAAGCGCCCGGAGCTGGTCACCTCCACATCTAAATCCTGTGCATTTACCTCCAAACTTGCCCTAGCGGAGCTTGATACATCGATATCCAGTTCTTTGGCATCAACACTCAAATCTGCAAAGGCAGAGCTGCTTACTTTAACGGACATTTCATTTGACTTTATTACAGATTTACCTGTTACAGAAGAAGACGAACTTGCCTTAATGGCTTCTAAGTTGCTTTTGTATGTCAAATAAACCTTTACAGTTGTTGATCGATAGCTGCCATTTTCCATGTGAATGTTCAGACCTGAGCCCGATACTTCTGTCAAAACCTTATCGGTATCAACTCCGGTTGTTTCGATACGTGCTGTGTTTTCATTGCCTTCTTCAATTACTAATTTGATGGATTGACCCACCGATATTTTATTGAATGAAGGTAGGTTTCTGGTTTCTTCGTTTTGTGCCTGTCCTTCTAAAAGGACAGCAAGCACAAAAATGACTATTAGTATTTTTTTCATGTTTTGAAGTTTTTTTTCTTATTAGACAACAGTCTTTTGAGAAGGGTTGCATGAGAGCTTTAATAAATTTCCTTAAGTGATCTATTGGCTATGAAAAAAGGATCCAACCAAATTTGAATCAGATATTACCGACTTTTATTGATCTAGTATCTAAATTTGCCACCTGAATCCAAAAGACAATGAAAAAAGTAGCTTTTTATACCCTCGGTTGCAAACTGAACTTTTCCGAAACCTCCACCATTTCCAGGATGTTTGAAGAGAAGGGGTATGAAAAAGTAGATTTCAATGACACTCCTGATATTTTTATCATCAATACCTGCTCGGTCACGGAAAATGCCGATAAGAAATGTAGGAAGATTGTAAAAGATGCCAAGAAGGTCTCACCGGATTCTTATGTTACCATCATCGGTTGTTTTGCCCAACTCAAGCCAAAAGAAATTTCAGAAATACCGGGAGTTGATGCTGTATTGGGTGCAGCTGAAAAATTCAAGTTATTAGAATACCTAGATGGTTTTGTAAAAGAAAAAGAGACACGAGTACTGGCTTCAGAGATCTCTTGTGCCAATACTTTCAACAATGCCTATTCCATAGATGATCGTACGCGTACTTTTCTCAAAGTGCAAGATGGATGCAACTATGGCTGTGCCTTTTGCACCATTCCGCTTGCAAGGGGAAAAAGCAGAAGTGACACCATCGAAAACATCGTCCATTCTGCGACAGAGATAGCTGAAAAGGGAGTAAAAGAAATAGTGCTTACAGGTGTAAACATTGGTGATTTTGGGATTCAGGACGGTAAAAGGCAGGAAAAATTCATTGACCTGATAAAACAACTCGACGAAGTTGAAGGAATCAACCGAATTAGAATTTCTTCCATTGAACCAAATTTGCTGTCAGAGGAAATCATCAGGTTTGTTGCCCAATCGGAAAAATTTGTTCCGCATTTTCACATCCCCCTTCAATCAGGAAGCAATAAAATATTGAAGTTGATGAACCGAAGGTACTTGAGAGAACTTTATACCGATCGTGTAGCATTGATAAAATCCATTATGCCGAATTGCTGTATCGGTGTAGATGTAATCACAGGGTTCCCGGAGGAAACCCATGAAGATTTTCTTGAAACTTACAATTTCATCAACGACTTGGATGTATCCTACCTGCATGTATTTACTTACTCAGAAAGAGCCAACACGCAAGCGATAGAGATGTCTGGCGTAGTACCTGTCAAAGAAAGAAATGACCGATCTAAAATGCTCAGAATATTGTCTGAAAAGAAAAAAAGAGCTTTTTATGAAGAAAACATAGGATCAACTGCCACTGTGCTTTTTGAAGATGATGTTGCCAATGGCAAGATCCATGGCTTCACTGAAAATTATGTGCGAATTGAAGCAAGCTACGATCCGATACTCATCAATCAAACACAAAAAGTGGTAATGAAGGGCGTCACTGATAACATGACCATGCAAATTGAATCGCATGTAAAAGAGCTAGCGGTTTCTTAATTTGAGTCGAGGGGTATTATATTAAAACTAAACCTTAAATATTCCCAAGCAAAAACTATTTTTCCAGTACTATCAACCTCAAATGCCATTTTTTCCTGTAGGTCGCCAACGTTATATGTTGACACTTCTATTCTAGCTACATCTTCTGACTGTTTGTAGTCATACACTCCCCACTGATCGTAGATCTTATTGAAAATAACCGTCCACTTGCCTGTGCTCGGTATAGTAAACAAACTAAACTTTCCAACAGGAATGGTATCACTGCCAACCAGTAAAGGTACTGAAGTCTCAAAAATATTCGCTTCGTTGGCCCCTGTTCTCCATATTTTATCAAACTTCACCAGTTCACCCCATATCTCCCGATCTTTCACTGATGGCTGGCTATAGTCTATTGAAACCTTCGCCCTACCCACTTGTGCACTAGTAATGTTAGGTGGTGAAGGCCTATCCATTTTGTCTTTGTACCTGAAATTCATATAATCGGATTCTACTCCTGATTTAATGCCACAACTGGTTAAGGCTATGAGACACAAACACATGAAACAACAAAATCGTCTGGAAGAATTAAGCATTGACTTACAATAAATAAAATTAGCCGACCAATATAATTATTAATTTTTTATTGGGACGGTTGTAATACCCCTTACGTTTATAAAAATTTAAAGTTGAAATCTCAAATTTGAAAAATCAAACCAGTCTATTGTGGCATAGAACCGAACAAAAAGTGTCACAAAACCGATCACTAAATACTAAGTCACATTTATTCAACTGACTGATAAATAGAACCTTACCAATGAGGTATGCTTTTTGATAACCCAACTAGCATATAAATTAAATAGCTAGTGATATGGGAGTCATAGGAATAGAAGTCCCCGAATTTGTTGGTGAACAACAGGACATTCAAGTTGAAGTGAAAATCAACGGAACGGTAAAAGAATATAATTACAGGGTAGAAATATTTTATTGGGGTGAATGTGATTTTTCTCTTGAAAACAGAGTGGAGTGTATTAGAAAGATTATTGCTACCTATGATAAAGACTGGCAGTTGGCTCTTATCGGAGTTCCCAACGACGACTACATACCCATCACCTTTCGAAAAAAGAGAAATCTATAATCAAACAGCACAAGACTTTAGAACGACACCATGCTCAAGAACTACTATAATATTGCGGTAAGAAACATTATCAAACACAAGCTCTTTTCTTTTATAAATATCTCCGGTCTGGCTTTAGGCCTAGCGTGTTGCATGTTAATTGGTATCTATATCAAAGATGAGTTGAGTTATGATAAATTCCATAAAAACGCCGACAACATATACCGGATCACCCGTGAATTCAAAAGCCTTGATGGATCTACTTCCCTCCACCTCTCTCGACTCGCTCCTCCATTCGTACCACTCTTAAAAAATGACTTCCCCGAAATGAAAATCATGACTCGCTTTATTTCATTTGGTGGTACTATCAAATATGAAGAAAAAGTATTTCTTGAAGATAATATCGGATGGGCAGATAATGACATCTTCAATGTATTTGATTTTGAATTCATTCATGGAAATCCAGAAAATGCCCTTTTAAATTCTGGGTCAATGGTCATTAGCGAGGCTATCGCTCATAAATATTTTGGCAGCTCAGATGTCATTGGGAAAACAATCAGGTTCGCCAACCAAGCCAATTTAAAAATAACGGGAGTAGTCAAAAGCATGCCAGACAATTCACATTTCCACTTGGAATTAATAGGTGATTTCAGCCTTGTAGAGCAATATTATGGTGGGCGAGAAAACATGCTTAAGGCATGGGGAAGCAACAACTTCTCTACCTATTTCATATTGGATGAAGAAGCATCCATCAGTGAAATTGAACGTAGAATACCAGACTTTCTTACCAAGCATCTTGGCGAAAATGCCAATAACTCCAATGCACTGCATATTCAAAAGCTGACTGACATACACCTGCACTCACATCTAGACGATGAACTGGGCGCAAATAGTGACATCAAGCATGTCTATACTTTTGCTGCCATTGGTTTGCTCATTTTGTTTATAGCCATCATCAATTACATGAATCTAGCTACTGCCAAATCGGCCAACAGAGCACGAGAAGTAGGCATGAGAAAAGTAATGGGTGCGGGAAAATCAAGTTTGGTGGGGCAGTTTTTAATAGAATCACTTGTATTGGTAGCGATAGCCATTGGCATTGCTTTTACCTTGGTACGATTCTCATTGCCACAGCTTAGGGTATTCACAGACAGAATGCTCATATTTAACACTGAACAAAGCCTAATTGCTTTTTCAGTTGTAATTATTTTTGGCTTACTGATTGGTGTACTGTCCGGTTCGTACCCTGCATTTTACTTGTCCTCTTTTGAGCCCTTGAGGGTATTGAAAGGAAAATTATCCACTGGATCAAAAAGTACGGCTTTGAGGAGATCATTGGTGGTATTGCAATTTTCTATATCTGCAATGCTAATTGTATCTACAGGAGTGATTTTCCAACAACTGAGTTACATACAAAATAAAACATTGGGTTATGACAAAGACCACATTCTGACTGTAAATCTAAATGAAGAAATAGCTGCAAAATTTGAGGTTTTCAAAAACACACTCCTAGGACACCCATCAATAGATAATGTAGGAACTTCGAGTCGAATACCAACCATACAACTTTTAGACAGTGGTGGTGCAGAAGCTGAGATCGATGGAGAAATGGAAGTACCAGAGGTGACCATCAAAAGTCTGAGAGTGGATCATGATTTTCTGGACACCTACAATATTAAAATCATGGCAGGAAGGAATTTTGACAAAACAATGCAATCAGACGATACTGCAGCCTTCCTACTCAATGAAGCTGCTGTTAAAATGATAGGCTGGGAGTCCAATGATGAAGCGCTAAACAAAAAAATGACTTACAGCGGCCGAGAAGGACGTGTGATTGGGGTTGTGCAGGACATTCATTTTGAGACACTTCAAAATCAAATTAGCCCTTTGATCATGCGGATTCCTCCAGATCATGGTCGGATCGTCTCAATAAAAATGAAAGGAGATCGGGTAAATGAAACCGTAAATTTCATAGAAACGCAGTGGTCGGAATTTTCTCCCAATACACCTATTCAATACCGCTTTATTGACGAACGATTCGACAGGCTGTACCAGCCAGAAAACAGAAGGGCACAATTGTTTACCGGGTTTTCTGTCATCGCTATTTTCCTGGCATGTTTAGGGTTGTTTGGGCTTTCTTCGTTTACCGTTTCACAGCGATCAAAAGAAATCAGTATAAGAAAAGTACTTGGTGCTTCTATTGCTGAAATCGTTTCCATTCTGTCTAAGGAGTTTATAATCTTGGTGGGTATCAGCATAATTGTTGCCTTTCCCCTCGCTTATGCATTCAGCAAGGAGTGGCTTCAAAATTACGCCTATAGGATCGAACTAAATTTTCTCCCATTTATATTGGCGGGCTTACTGTCTTTGCTGATAGCTTTTTGTACCATTAGTTTACAAACATTCAAAGCTGCCAACAGCAATCCTGTAGATGCATTGAAAGATGAGTGATGCGAATGCAATATTTTAAGGATTTTGGTATTGTATTTGTAAATCAGTACCAAATTTCCGAAATGAAATACTACATACTATTTCTGCTTTGCATTTCTTTCCTTACCTCCTGCCTGGCTATCAAAACCACTCCGGCCAATAAATCTATTATTGGAAAGAAAATAGAATATGGTGTTGCCAGCTGGTATGGTCCCAACTTTCATGGAAAGAAAACCGCCAACGGTGAGATTTACGATATGAACGCCCTGACTGCTGCCCACAGGACTTTACCTTTCAATACTTTAGTCAAAGTAGTGAACGTGAAGAATGGCTTATCCGTCACGGTCAGGATAAACGACCGAGGACCTTATGCAAAAAATAGGGTCATTGACCTATCCAAAAGAGCAGCCGAAAAACTGAAAATGATTGAATCCGGTACTGCGACTATTGAACTGATCCTCTTAAAGTCAGACAGAGAAATTTCGAAAAAACTAACTATTCCACATTATGCCATTCAAATCGGGTCTTATGCCTCTAAATCCAGTGCATTAAGAAAACAAAATGAGGTAAAAGACTCTAGAATAGAAGAAGTATTTATTGAAGGACAGTTGATACACAGGGTGTATGTAGGGCTATTTACAGAGGAAGAAGAAGCCCACAAAATGAATAAAATAATGGCCTCAGAAGGCATTCAGGGATTTGTTAAGCAAATAGAAAATTAACCCTGCTCTGTCATAGTATTC
>CAXBNB010000036.1:0-13490 GCA_963976505.1 uncultured Reichenbachiellaceae bacterium | reverse complement strand
TGCCTTTGGACAAAATCTTCTTGAAACTTTTACCGTGCATGTATTCAGGTACTTTTCCTCCTGCCAATTCTATAATCGTTGGTGCAAAATCGGTGTTGTTGATAATGGCATCCGTTCGTGTACCGGCTTTGATCATTGACGGATACCGCACGAGGAAAGGCATTCTCATGGATTCCTCATACATCCAGCGTTTGTCAATATAATCATGCTCTCCCAACATAAAACCCTGATCGCCTGTGTAAATGATTATAGTATTATCCATCAATCCTTCTTTTTCCAGGTATTCAAAAATGCGTTTCACATTGTCATCCACTCCTTTAACGCATCGCAGGTAACGTTTTAGGTATTCCTGATAAGCCAAATGTGTGTATTCTGGATCGGGGATACTTTGATCGATTTTCATGTGTTGCCCCATATTTCTGTTCTCATCTCTATGAGAAACCGAAGAACCAATATTGTGCAACATGTCATCATTTTCTCCTTTCGTTGCAACTGACCCATTGTTGGCATTGTAGTACAGACTTGCCGGCTCGGGTATTTGAGTCTTTTCCAAGTAGTCTTTATACCTGGGAGCAAACTCAAACATGTCATGAGGTGCCTTAAAATGATGCATCAGAAAAAATGGTTTTGACTTGTCTCTTCCCTTTAGCCATTTCAAAGTTTGATCAGCAATGATGTCGCTAGAATGCCCCTCATATTGATGCCCCTTTACGGTCTCCTTTCTTTTCCCTTTCGTTATTTCAACTGTTTCATCAGAGCCTTTTTCGTATAACACTGAATTGAAATAACTCCCCTGACTGTGAAGAACATTATAGTAATCAAAGGCTTCAGGAGCTTCTTTTAGGTGCCATTTACCAATAACTGCAGTTTGATATCCGAGTTTTTTAATCTCGTGTGCCAAGTATTGATTTTCGGCTTTTAGTCTACCATTTAAATCATGTACACCATTGGCCTGGCTGTACTGACCTGTCATGATAGTGGCCCTTGAAGGCGTACAAATGGAATTGGTACAAAATGCATTTTCAAACAAGATGCCTTCATGTGCCAAGCGGTCTATTGTAGGCGTTGGGTTCAATTTGGCCAACCTGCTACCATACACACCAAAAGCCTGACTGGTGTGGTCATCAGACATGATATACAAAATATTAGGTTTGTCTTTTGCCTGAATAACTTCTGACGAAATGAAAAACAATAACAACAAGATGCTTCTTAGATTAATCATTTGTATAGTTTTTACTACTAATTAGATGTTGAACATAATGTAAATGTCCTTTCTTTTAAGGCCAATTGCTTTCTAAAATCCTTCCATAAATGATACTATTTTATCTCTAATCACTGGAAATCTAAAAATGAAGAGAAAAACCTATCGCATTACTTCAAAGAAACCTGAAGCGTATCCCCTACTTCTTTTTGTAGACCTAAAAGCTTACTGTACAATTCCTTTTTGATCTCCTTATACTTTTCATCGTCTATGACATTCACCATTTCTTGAGGATCTTTTTCAAGGTCAAACAATTGTTGGTTTCCGTTATGAGGATATAAAATCATCTTATGCCTATCCGTTCTAACCATTCGTTGAAAATGCCTGTAATTTCCAAAAATAGCCTCATGGACTTTTTCTTGTTTCCCATCCAATATTCCTTTCAAACTTGGAAAATCAACTGTTTTCGGTATTTCCAATCCAGCCATCTCACAAGTTGTAGCAAAAATACTTTGGAGATAAACCAGTGCATTAGATTGTTTTCCTGCATTGATGTCAGGACCTGATATGAAAAATGGCATCCTGATGCTATGGTCATACATGTTTTGTTTTCCCATCAACCCATGATGACCTACCGCCAACCCATGATCGGCTGAAAAGATGATGTAAGTATTGTCGGCTTTACCGCTTTTTTCAAGAGCAGTCAAAATACGTCCAATCTCATTGTCCATGTGGGTAATGATGGCATAGTACTCACTTCTATGCACTTGAACCTGGTGTTTGGTTCTTGGAAATGGCGCTAGATTTTCATCTCTCAATTTATGATCTCCCTGATCAAATGGATGCTCTGGCACATAGTTTTCAGGTATCTTAATGTTTTCAGGAGGATACATGTCCACATATTTTTTAGGTGATTGTCGGGGATCGTGCGGAGCATTGAATGCCACATACATGAAAAATGGGTTGTCAGAATCAGCCACCTTATTTTGAAGAAAACGGATGGCATTATCAGCATAAAGCTCGGAAGTGTGTTGCTCTATTACATAATGAGGCCCCATGCTTTTGTTTCCATTTTCATCATAAACCACATCTTTTACTTTTGGTGCCCAGTGGCCAGTATATAGCGGATCTGTAGGATCCCAAGAATTATTTTCCTCAGTTGGTCTTCCATAACCCGGCTTCCATTTGAGTTCCGGATGCATCGTTTCATACATTCCCTTTCCCACACTCTTCGCATGTTTAAAACTCTTTAAGACAGTAGCATCTCCATTGTGCCATTTTCCCGTGAGAAATGTTTCATACCCTGCATTAGAAAAGGTTTCTCCCCAAAGTTGGTTCTGATTGACTCCTTGACGTGCCGCAAACATGTACTGTCCAGAGTTGAGCATGGCACGGCTTGCAGCACAAACAGCCCCTCCCCAGGCTCCTTGGTTGAAACAATGGGTAAAAACCATTCCTTTTGCTGCCAACTTATCAAGATTTGGTGTTTTTATTTCTGAATTGTTCAGCGAACCAATGGTGGAATAAGCTTGGTCGTCAGCGAAAATGAATAAAAAATTCGGGCGCTCATCGGTTTTTTTCTCATCTTGTTTCTGAGGACTACAATTGGTCAACAGTACTACTATTAGTGCGTAAAAAAGAATTAATTTTTTTTTCATCTTAGATATTGGTTTACTTTTTTGTTTATTCTTAATTTAAATAGCGTTGTAATATTACTTGACCGAAGTTTTAAAGTCCTTTTCTGCCTGTCTTTTCTAAATATTCTTCTTTGGTTACTGGCAAACTTTTGGCTGCTCCCTTTTTTCCTCCCAGCGCTACTTTATTCAACTTTTCTGCCGGGTGATCATAGTAGGATGTATCCAATTGATGATAGATCGGGCTAGCATCTTTCTTTGGTAACTCATCTACTACTTTTTGAAATTTTCCAAGAGATGCCATGATTTTTGGGTCATTAGAATCGATCAAATTGATTTGCTCGTCTGGATCATTTTTAAAATGTATGATTTCATAAATATGCCCAGTAGTATCGACATAAGCTTTATACTCCTTGTCACGGATTACCCTATCTCTAAAGGTATGCACACTGGTTATTTTGTCATTGACCAACATGGCGAATCGACCACCAAGTCCCTGAATCCAATCTCTTTCGGAATCAGTACTTTTTCCTAAAATAAGGGGTGCAAAAGAATGACCATCATAAGTGAATTTTTCATCCATCTCTGCTCCTGCCAAATCACAAAAGGTGGGCAACAGATCTGTGAAATCCACCAATGCATCCGTAACGACTCCCGATGGTACTATTCCAGGGCAATTAACGATAAAAGGTGCATTCAATCCATTCTCAGTCAAGTGCATCTTGCCTCCTCGTACATAACGGTCCTTCATGCGACCGATTTGCCCTACTCCCGTTCCATTATCTGTAGTCCAGACAATGATCGTATTGTCACGTATTTTCAACTCATCCAAAGCATCAGTTAATTTCTTTAAAATGATGTCCGTGTACCTGGTCATGGCTTCATGTTGATCTTCCTTAGGGGCGTCAGGTTCAGCTGGAGTCGTTGTGAGTGGACCATGAGGCAAACACATGGGGTAATAGATCATCATTGGTTTCTCTTTGTTCTTTTTCATAAAATCAATAATGAAATCAGAAAAAACATCTTCCCCAAATTGACCTTTATATGTCCTACTTCCATCTTTGGTATGGATATATGGATCCCAATACCGCAACTGACTGGCTACTGTACTTGACCCACCATTTTCACCACCCGTCCACATGCAATACTCATCGAAACCAGCATTGACCATCGCTTCAGGTTCTAGCCTAAAGTCGTTGATTTGCCATTTCCCAGCAGCACAAGTAGTGTATCCAGCATCCCTGATCATTCTACCAAATGATGGGTTCATAATCGGATCGTATCTACCTCCATGTCCCAATCTGGGCACATCATAATGATTGACCCAACCATGGCGCCAGGGATACTGTCCTGTTAAAAGTGTAATCCTGGAAGGGGTACATTGTGGCATAGAATAGGCATTTTCAAACCGCATTCCTGTGCGTGCCAATTCATCTATATTTGGTGTGCTAATATCTTGTGCACCATAGGCACCTATCCACTCTTTACCTATATCATCCAGCATGATGAATAAGATATTGGGTTTCTTTTTAATTGGTTTTTTCTGATCACAAGCATAGCTACGACAATATTCTTTAAATGCTTCATATCCTATTGGTAGCTATAATTTAAATGACAGACAGTATCTTTTCAACTACCTGTTTACCCAACACCTGACTGCCTTCAGGAGTGAAATGTACATTGCTTGGAGGTTGTAACTCTGCCAACCTCTGTAGTGTCAATGCATTAAGGTCATTGATTTTCACATCAAATTTTTTCATAATTTTCAATGCTACAGCATTGTATTTTGCCGGCTGATCTGCCCTGCGCAATGGCCCACTAGGGAAATCCGGGTAGGAAGTAGTAGTCGCAAAAATCAACTTAGCATTTGTGGCTTTTAGTTTTTTTACAATTTCCGTAAGGTTCCTTTTATAAGCCTTCAAATCTGCTTGTTGAGGATCTTCAGGCTTATTACTGTTTTTACCTGTGATCGGATCTACATGTTTCAAGTCATGCAATCCAAAATTGAAATGAATTACATCCCACTTAGCAGCTAATTTCAACCACTCATCTATATGCTGAATGGCATTGGTAGTGCCCGCACAATTGACATATCCACCTTTGGCATTTAATGGTCTGAAAAAATTTACTTTTCCATCTAATTTCTCTTTGACATATTTGGTGTAACCTAGTGACACAGAATCACCCATAAGCATGACATTAGGCAGTTCTTGTTTTGCTTTTGAAAATAAAAATTCAGGGAGCAAACTCATCCCGGCTCCCACTAATGTGGCTTTCAAAAATCTTCTTCTTAACATTTTATTCTGATTTAAATATCATACTTGTTTTCCTTAATAAAAGAGATCAATCGACTCTTCAGTTCTTTGGTCAATTCATCATGGGTTGAAGAAAGCTCATTGTCTTCTGAAATATCATTTTCAACATCAAACAACTTGGTTTCTTTGGTTTCTAGATCAAGTATCAGCTTGTAATTACCTCTCCTGATTGCAGCAGAAGGGCTATGACCAGAAGCGTGCTTTAGTGGGTAATACCAAAACATGTCCCTTTCTTCCAACAAATTGTTTTGTTTGCCATCTAATACATCAACACCATCGACGTGCTGATTGGGTGACAAAGGAAGTCCGGCAAGAGATAATAATATAGGGTAGAAATCATATCCACAAATTACCTGATCAGATTTTATTCCTGATTCAACCTTTTTTGGATACTTGACAATAGCCGGAACTCTGATACCTCCTTCGTACATCCATCCTTTGCCAAACCGCAACGGCAAATTCGAAGTTGGCATTTGTGGTGTCCCCCCTTTAGTAGTAGAAAAGCCTCCATTGTCTGAAGTAAAGACAATAATGGTATTCTCCTCCAGCCCCAATTGTTTGAGCGTCTTCATGATCTTACCAACACTTTCATCCATGCTTTGCACATTGGCAGCATAAACGGGATTCGACTGCCTGACTCTGGAATAAGCCCTATCATCTATTTTCTCAAGTACCTCTCTGGTATCCAGTTCATTGCCTTTTGGTTCGTAGTGTTTGACATACTCTTCTTTTCCTTGCAAGGGCGTATGAACTGCATAATGTGAGAAGTACAAGAAAAAGGGTTTTTCACTATTCTCCTTAATAAAATCAATGGCCTCATCAGTAAGTCTGTCTGTAAGGAAATCCCCTTCTTTTCCCCCAGACAATCCAAGAACATCCCTTTCAATGATTACCCGTCGCTTGCCTCCAATCCAATCCTGACCAATATCTTCGTAAGGATAAAAGTACGATCCTGGCTGTCCCGCATAATTCACTCCTACTACCTCATCAAATCCCTGATCGGCAGGATGTCGTCCTTCAGTCATACCCAAATGCCATTTCCCAGTAAAGTATGTGGTGTAACCGTTTTCTTTGAATGCTTCCGCCATTGTTTTTTCATCGGTTGACAAGCTCCCAGTCACGCCAACATTTCCGGTTTTAATAGGCATCTTACCTGCCATGATCCCAGCTCTGCTGGGTCCACAGACCGGATGAGGTGCATAAGCAGCCGTAAACATTACTCCTTCATCGGCCAGTTTATCAACAGCTGGGGTTTCATAGTATTTGCTCCCATAGCATCCCAGATCCATCCATCCCAAATCATCGGCCAAGATGAAAATGACATTGGGTTTGTCTGCAATTACTTGACAATAAGTAAATACTATGAAAAGAAAGGGTAATATGATTTTTATTGAGAGCATCAAAAGAATCAACTTTAAATCCTAATGATACCACTTTCCCGCATCCAATCAAATAGTGGTGACATCCATTCGTTGGTTGGGAGGCTCAAGACAAAACCATGATTTCCTTTCGGATACAGGTGCATCTCAGAAGGAACTTTATTCTTGATCAATGCCTGATAAAAACGAATGCTGTTATCAACAGGTACAACCGTATCATCTCCTGTATGGGTCAACCAAGTGGGAGGCGTATTTGCTGTGACTTGCAATTCGTTGGAGAAAAGTGAAATTTGATCAGCACTTGGGTTCTTCCCAAGTAGATTTTTTCTTGATCCTCCATGTGTGAGCTCATCAACCATACTTATCACAGGATAAACCAACACCATAAAATCTGGTCTTAAACTTACATTTTCTTTATTCTCAATATATGATTTATCGAAATGTGTCCCAGCTGTTGAAGCCAAATGACCACCTGCCGAAAATCCCATTATGCCAATTTTATCAACCTCAATTTTCCACTCTGTAGCATGCTCACGAACCATTTTGATCGCTTGTTGTGCATCTTGCAGAGGGCCAATCGATTTATCCAACATAATCGAATCGCTTGGCAATCTGTATTTTAGAATGAAAGCTGTCACGCCTTTAGAAGTAAATTCCTTAGCAATCTTTATACCTTCAAGGAGGTAACTTTCCATGCCATATCCACCACCGGGACAGATGATTACTGAGGCACCAGTCGCTATTTTTTTATCCGAAAAATAAGCCTCAAGAGTCGGTTGAGAAATGCTTTTGTAACCAAAAAAATCACCACCCTTTTTCAGCACCACTTCTTTCATCTGATAGGATTTACTATTTGGAATAGCTCCTGTATAAAGAGGGAATACTTCCTGGGCTTTCGAAGTAAAAACTATAAAAACGAAAGAAATTAATGCAATTTTATTCTTCATGGTCAATTTTAATTTTTGAGCCTCCTTGTTAAATCCGGAACAATGGTCTTCATGGCTTGTCTCACATCAATATATTCATTCAAATCTTTGAGTGTAACCACCTTGTAATTATGTCTTGATAAGAATTGCAGGTATTCTTCAAACAACTCTGGAGGAGTATTTACCCAAGGGTGTTCAAGGTCAGGTACACCATGGATGGTCAAGACAACAATCTTTCCATTTTTCGCTTCTTTCAAGGCTTCCATTATCTGGCTTTTGTTTTCGGTATCCATAGCCCAACTGGGCACTAACAATGGATGATCATTCTGCGGATCGTAAGCCCTACTTCCTCCAGCTCTGGCAAAATTATATCCCTGCTCTTCCAGGACTTCCAACGCCTGTCTGTTTAGATCATAACCAGGATAGGCGAAATTCAAAGGCTTTTCTATACCAAGAGAATCACATTTGTCTTCAATATATCTGAGTTGGGCTATCAACTGGTCTTTAGAAAGTTTGCTGATCCCTGCATGAGTTGCGGTATGATTGGCCACCTCAAACCCCATTCTGTCCAATTCTTGCATTTGCCTCCAATTCATGTACAACAAGCTGTCTTTGTAGTTTGGAGGAAACTCACAGACGAAAAAAGTGGCATTGAAACCATACTGTTTTAATAACGGCGCTACAACAGAATACTGGCTTGCAGGTGCATCGTCGAAAGTAAGAATAACCAAACTGTCAGGAATTTGCTTTTTTAGAATCTGAGCATGAGAAATTGTAATGGCAAAAAGTGATAAGAAGAGAAGGGTGTTTTTTTTCATTGATATTACTCTGGTATAAATCTCATTTTACTCAAAACCAACTCAGTATATTCTTCAATTCAAAGAACTGTCTTGTGGCATCTTAGTCGTGATAGACTTGGACGCAAAAATCAATCCCTGAATAATGAATCCGATCAATATCAAGATACATATTTCCAGTTGAGATGCCACATTGCTGCTGGCGATGAGTCGCTTCGAATTGTCAATAATATTGCGTGCTTCCGAAAGCTGCACATCAGAAAGTTTATCTAGGTCAAACGCTATTTTCTGGTGATACACACCAATGGACTTTTTGAGGTCATCATTATCTGAAGCGCTAGAATTAATGAATTTAATTTCTTCTTTCCCCAATTCCGCTACTTGCATTTTAAGGTCTGAGAAAAGCCGTGATTCAGCTGTTGTCAGCTTTGTTTTCTCATAGTTGCGGATCAAAACAGCAATAGAGTCATTCAATATTTGATTCTTTTCAATAAACTCAGAAACATCCACCTGTTCGTAATAATCAAACAACAATTTCTTCTTATGTACCTTACTGGCTAGTTTATATATATAACTTTCTACTACCAGCCGGTCCTTATATACCGATGCGAAAGAATCCTGCAATTCCAAAAAATGGCTCTTATCCATCATATTGGTTGCAAGCACCAGTACCAAAACGATTCCCAAAGCAATGGCTACCTTGATTTTTCCTATTATAAAATAAGTCCATTTCATAGTGATGTGATTGTAGTTCTAGTTATATAATCGCAACAGATACTATCTGGTTGTCATTTTTCTTAAAAATAAAAAATTAAATAAGAGTTTTTTCCTGACCACATACTTAGTTGTGAATAACTTAAATACTCACACTACTCCACTCTCCAGAATTGTCAACCTAGCCTTGTCCACATCCAACTCTGCTTCCACACCAAAAGGCAATGTGGAATTGTCGTCAATATGTCCTACAGGCAAACCATACAATACAGGAATGTTTAAATTGGAGAGTCGGTCTTCTAGCACTTCCCGCAGAGAAAGTGACTGACTAAAATCAGGATCATCAGGTTTGGTTTCACATCCAGCAAATACACCCAATGCCAATCCTTTTGCTTTGTGCAGTTTTCCTGAATTCAATAAATGTGTCAACATCCTATCCACCCTATAAGGCGATTCACCTACATCCTCAATGAACACAATCTTATTGTCAAAATCCAAATCAAAAGGTGTACCCATCATCGACACGATTAGGGATAAGTTGCCTCCTACCAATGCTCCTGTTGCTGTACCAGTGTTTATTTTGATTAAGTCAAATGTTGGCTCTTCTATTTCATCCCAATGCTTGGGTCGTTCAATCACAGATTTATTTTTTCCTTTGATTAAATTTCTTTCAAACTGATCTGTAGTAAAATCTGAGTATTCTGATGCACCTACTGGTCCATGAAAACACACCAGACCTGTTTTGGCATGTATGGCAAAGAGCAACGCAGTAATGTCACTGTAGCCCACCAGTACTTTGGGGTTGGACTGAATCAAATCATAATTGATGTCAGGAAGAAGCCTGCCTGAGCCATACCCTCCTCTTGCGCATACAACACCAGCTACTTCGGGGTTTTCAAACATGCCATGTAGGTCTGCCAATCGCTGTTTATCAGTACCTGCCAAAAACCCTTTTTTTACTCGCATGTTTTCGGAATACTTCACTTTGAAGCCAAAGTTTTCCAAGTTTTCAACGGACTTTTCAAAGGCTTCACGAGTTACAGCACTTGCAGGTGTAATCAGTCCTACGGTATCCCCTTTGCTCAACTTCTTGGGTTTGATCAGAGCGGGAAAACTGTCCTTTTTAATATGTGCCTTTACAGTTGTCAAAGACAATCCTGATGCTACTGATGCTACTGCTGTTGCCTTTAAAAATTTCCTTCTTTCCATTGTTATTTTGAATTGGACTAAATATCAGTCCATTTACCATTAACTAAAAGTACCATAGTTTTAATGATAATCAAAAGTGATTTGGTATTTCACAGGAAAAGAAATTACTAAAGCTAAATTGGTAGTGAAATACTATGCCATAGTATGGTAAACCTGCTGTACATCCTCATCTTCTTCCAGCTTTTCCAACAATTTTTCTACTTCTTCAACTTGCTCTGGGTTGAGCTCTTTGGTCATGGTAGGAATACGTTCAAATTCAGAGCTTATGATTTCTAAATTCATTTCTTCCAATGCTTTCTGAATCGTTCCGTAACTGGCAAACTCCCCGTAAATAATAATATTCTCTTCTTCTACAAACAACTCCTCTGCTCCAAAGTCGATCAGTTCAAGTTCTAATTCCTCCACATCAAGTTCGCCTTGGGCTATCTTAAAGTGGCATTTGTGGTCAAACATAAACTCTACAGAACCAGACGTTCCCAGGCTTCCTCCCAATTTGGTGAAATAACTTCTCACATTGGCCACCGTTCTGTTGTTGTTGTCGGTGGCGGTTTCTACCAATACCGCTATGCCATGCGGAGCATATCCTTCGAATAATACTTCTTTATAATCCCCGGCATCCTTCTCAGTGGCTTTTTTTAATGCGCGCTCTACATTTTCTTTGGGCATATTCTCTGCCCTAGCATTCTGAATTATCGCTCTTAACCGTGAATTTCCTGCAGGATCAGCACCACCTGCTTTGGCTGCCATGGTGATTTCTTTTCCTATTCTCGTAAAAACTTTGGACATGTGTGCCCAACGCTTCATTTTTCTTCCTTTTCGAAATTCAAATGCTCTTCCCATTCTAAAATTATTTTACTTAATACTTAACCTCAAACTTAATAAGTTGGAACAAATTAAAATCAATATTACTATTCAAAATTTCAAATTCAATTTTTGAAGTCTAAAAACCTAACAATAATTTCATTTATGTGGAAAACTTCCAACCTGCCTTTTCAAAAATCTCAAAATATTTCCTCACCTTTATAGGTTCGAATCACCACCATAAAATACCGCCGGATGTACCTGATTTTTGATACTGAGACCACTGGATTACCAAAAAAATACAATGCCCCATTAACCGATTTTGGCAACTGGCCAAGACTGGTGCAATTGGCATGGCAACTACATGCCAATGACGGGTCTCTTATCAGCCATCAAAACTACATTGTGAAACCTGATGGCTTTACGATTCCATTTAATGCGCAGAAAATTCATGGGATATCCACTCAAAGAGCTGAAAAAGAAGGATTTGATCTGAAATTCGTATTAGAGGAATTTCGGAAAGACGTTGAAAAAACCAAAGCTACAGTTGGTCACAACATCGAATTTGACAACAACATTGTAGGCTGTGAATACCTCAGAACGGAACTTCCAAATGTGCTGGAAAATCAATTCTGCATAGATACCAAAGAGACGGCAACCGATTATGTGGCTATTCCCGGAGGACGTGGCGGTAAGTTTAAGTGGCCTACGTTGACGGAGTTGCACACCAAACTTTTCGGTGTGCCATTCGAAGATGCCCATGATGCAGCTTATGATGTAGATGCTACTTCTAGGTGTTTCTTTGGGTTGATCAAAGAGGGAGTTATAAAACCCGTTGACGAGACACCTGCTGCCTCTATCACTTATGAAGCCCCAAAGTTGGCTGACGCTAATTTTGCTAAAGAAGACAGTGCTAAAAAAGGTACTGGTACAACTAAGGTTAAAGCAGCGGACATCAAATCTCCGTTTTGCCACATCCATGTACATTCTCAATATTCGGTGCTTCAAGCAACAGGAAATGTTAAGTCCATCATTGAAAAAGCCAAAGAACTAGGCATGCCGGCAGTCGGACTGACGGATCTAGGCAATATGTTTGGAGGATATAAATTCGTGCAAGGTGCCATTGCCAGCGGCATCAAACCGATCCTAGGATGTGAATTTTACCTTTCCGAACACAGGCTGACCAACAAGTTTACCAAAGACAGTCCTGATAAAATGACACAGCAGGTACTGATCGCCAAAAACAAAGCTGGCTTTCACAACCTTGCAAAACTTACTTCTTTAGGATACATCGAGGGAATGTATGGCCTCTACCCTCGTATTGACAAAGAACTAATCCTTCAATACAAAGAAAATGTAATCGCCCTTACTGGAGGGCTGAAAAGTGAAATCCCCTACCTGATCCTCAATGTAGGCGAGCAACAAGCGGAAGAAGTATTTAAATGGTGGCATGACAATTTCGGGGAAAATTTTTATGTTGAAATCAACCGTCATGGGTTGGAAGAAGAAGAGCACCTGAATGTAGTATTACTGGGATTCGCTAAAAAATACGGCACCAAAATCATTGCTTCCAATGATGTGTTTTATATGGACAAAAGTCAGTCTAGGGCACATGATATCCTGCTTTGCATCAAAGAAAACAAGAGCATAAATGATCCTGTAGGAACGGGCAGGGCCTTTAGGGATGCATTGCCCAATCAGGAGTATTATTTCAAATCTCAGGAAGAAATGAAAGCGATTTTCGCAGATATTCCAGAGGCAATAGAAAATATACAAGAGCTCATTGATAAAATTGAAATTTACGAACTCAAAAGAGAAGTCCTCCTTCCAAAATATGACATTCCTGATGAGTTCAAATGTGAGGAAGATGAGACAGATGGTGGAAAACGAGGGGAAAACAAATACCTCAGACATCTCACCTACCAAGGAGCTAAAAAGAGGTATGGAGAAATCACACCTGAAATAGAAGAAAGGTTGGATTTTGAATTGATGACAATTGAAAAAACGGGTTATCCCGGTTACTTTCTGATTGTACAGGATTTCACTACAAAGGCAAGAGAAATGGGTGTGGCAGTAGGACCCGGTAGAGGATCAGCAGCTGGATCTGCTGTGGCCTATTGCATTGCCATCACCAATGTTGACCCCATTGCTTATGACCTACTGTTTGAGAGGTTTCTAAACCCAGACAGGGTATCACTTCCCGATATTGATATTGATTTTGACGATGAAGGGCGAGACAAAGTCATTCAATATGTGATAGATCATTACCTATGGTACCATGGCTGCTAAATCGGCTATAAAAGATGCAGGCCGTGTCATGGATTTATCTTTACCAGATACCTCATCCATTGCCAATCTGGTACCGGAAAGACCTGGTACAACTTTGGACAAAGCATTTTCCGAAGTAAAAGAACTGCAAGATCTTTTTAAAAGCACTGGCCCAAGAGCAGAAGTGCTCCAGCAGGCCAAAGTATTGGAAGGATCGGTCCGGAATACTGGCATACATGCCTGTGG